>JAQURW010000111.1 GCA_028715425.1 Candidatus Omnitrophota bacterium | reverse complement strand
GGGGTTTCAAACGTAAGATACCATCGTTCACGGAGTTAGATGCTATGATAAAAAAAATACTTTTTGCCGGCGGATTTTTTCTCTACGCCCTGGCAGGAGCAGCCCAGCCGGATAAAGGCCTCACGATAGTTACTTCGTTTTACCCTGTATACATTACAACCCTCAACGTGGCCGGACATATTACCGGCGTCAGGGTCACGAATCTTACTCGGCCCGTAACCGGTTGTCTCCATGATTACAGCCTTACCGCCGATGACATGAAAAAACTCGCCACGGCAGATATTCTTGTCATAAACGGCTACGGCATGGAATCTTTTTTTACGGATGTCGCCAAACGCTACCCGCGCCTTAAAACCATCGATCTGTCGGACGGCATACCTGTTATTACAGGCCCCGGCGGCGATAACCCGCACGTCTGGGTAAGTATTACCAATGCTATTATACAGGTACATACGCTGGGAAAGGCCTTAGCCGCCCTTGACCCGGTCCATAAAGACATTTATTCTAAAAATGCCTCCGAATACGCCGAACGGCTGGAAGCCCTTAAAACAACGATGCACCGGGAGCTCGGCGCGTTCAGGGGAAAGAAGATCGTTACCTTCCATGAGGCATTCCCTTATTTTGCCCGGGAATTCGGCCTCGAAACTTCTGCGGTCATCGAGCGTGAACCCGGCAGCCAGCCCAGCGCCCGGGAACTGGCCACAACGATCGACATTATTAAGGCAAACGGCATCAAGGCCATTTTCGCCGAACCGCAGTACCCGGCGATGGCCGCTCAAACGATCGCAAAAGAAACAGGGTCAAGAGTTTATACCCTTGACCCTGCAGTAACCGGTCCGGATACCCCGGAGGCCTATCTCGTTATTATGGAAAAAAATCTCGCTACCTTAAAAAAAGCGCTCCGGTAATTATTTAAGCGCCACCAATGCCTTCTGGTTATTATTCGTTACTATAACGATCCGGCAGGCGCACGGGCCGGCGCATGAACAGGCCGTGCCATAGATCGATTTTATATCGACCTGGTTATCGGCTAATTTTTTGGCAAGGACCTTGAGTGCGCCGACCTTGTTTTCCAGCTCGACGATGATGACCTCCCGTTCCTTGACCGCGGCATATTTATTTTTCTTAAGAACGTCGAGTATCGTGGCCGTCTCGTCGGCGACCAGCATGATCTCGGCATCCTTGCCGTTCTCTCTGGCATAACCGGCGACTGCCGTAAGATTGATGCCGCTATTCGCCATAAGGTCCGCTATGCCGGACAGTATGCCGATCTTGTTCGGCGTCATAACAGAGACTTCTTTTCCCGCTCTAACACTTTTTATCATGGCGCACCTCCTCGTTAAAAAAAAATCATGGCAAAAACGAAATCTTGTCGTTCAATCGCATGATAAATGCATCGAGAAGCTTCGCGGTATTCTCAAGGTCTTTGAGGCTCAAAAGCTCTACCGGTGTATGCATGTACCGAAGCGGCACCTCGACAAGCCCTGTCGCTACGCCGGACTTGGTAAGCTGGATGACATTGGCGTCGGTGCCCGTCGCCGACGGTATTCCCTGGACCTGGTACGGGATATTTTCCTTTTTCGCGGTGTCGACCAGGAGTTCGAAGACTTTCGGATTTATGTTAGGCCCGCGCGCGATGACCGGGCCTTTGCCGATCGCTATATCGCCCGCCTTTTTCTTGTCCATATCCGGCGAATCGGTCGCGAAGGTAACCTCAGCGCATATCCCGATATCGGGCGTAATACCGTAGGCGCTTGTCGACGCGCCGCGCAGCCCGACTTCTTCCTGGACCGTCGCCACGCCGAAGACAGACGCCTTCGCCGTTTTTCCTTTCAATAAACGCAATGTTTCACTGACGACAAATGCGCCGGCCCGGTCGTCAAAACCCCTGCCGACGACAATATCGTCCCTCAAACGCTCAAGCCCGACCGCAGGGACCGCCACGTCCCCTATCTCGACCTGCTCTCGCGCTTTCTTTTCGCCCGCGGCGCCGATATCGATCCACAACTGCTCCAGTTTTGCCACGGTCTTACGTTCTTCCGCTTCAAGATAATGAATGGGCTTCCTGCCGATAACACCGAGGACAATCCCCGCGGCAGTCTTGATCGAAACGCGTTCGCCGGGCATGAGATGCGGGTCAATCCCTCCCACGGTCGAAAAATAAAGGAACCCTTCTTTATCGATATATTTTATCATGTAGCCGATCTCATCGATATGGCCGGCCAGCATGACCCGCGGTTTCTTGTTTTGACCGACGGACGCGATACAATTGCCGTGCACGTCTATAACCGCGGTGTCCGCAAAAGGCGCGGTGCGTTTCTTCCATGTCCTGATCGCATCCTGCTCATAACCGGACGGGCTTATTTCGGCGATCAATGATGTCAGGAATTCGAATGATTGTTTTTCCATAAGATGCTCTCCTCCTCTTAAGAACTCCCCCGTTCCCCCTCTTTAGTAAAGAGGGGGTTGCGTTAAAAAACTTTTATGCGTCGTCCCCCTCTTTATTAAAGAGGGGGAGTGTGGGGGAGTTTTTCAAAACTTTACTTCTTCCCCGGTAATATCGGCGGCATCCCCGCCATATCGCTGATCACGTTAACGACTTCCGAGCCGGTCGGCACGACGATCTTTGCATTATGCTCGAGCGATTTCTCCATGGCCTCAAGCCTTCTCAGAAGCTGGGCATTACCGATAAAATATTTATTGGCCGCCTCGTTGACCAGCCGGATCGCCTCCGATTCTCCTTCGGCCGCAAGGATTTTTGCCTGTTTGATACCTTCGGCCTTTTTTATCTCGGCGCGCTTTTGCCCGTCAGCCGCAGTCTCGGTAGCAGTCGCAAAATCGATCGCGGCTATTTTCTCGTTCTCGGCCTTGACGACCTTATTCATCGTCTCCTGCACATCTTTCGGAGGATCGATCTCTTTCAGCTCAGTGCGGACGATATCAATGCCCCAGTGCTGGGTCTCTTCGCACAGCGTGCGGTGAAGTTCCTGGTTGATCTTGCCGCGTTCACTATTTGCAGATTTTAGCGTCAGGGTGCCTATAATATTCCTTAAGGTGGTCCGGGCAAGGTTTACGATCTGCCATTGGTAATTGTTCACGCCGTATTGAGATGATTTAACGCTCGTCTCATCATCTTTTACCTTGAAATAGACCTGCGCATCGACGCGGGCATTCAGATTGTCGTTGGTGATGATCTCCTGGGGCTCGGCGTCGACCATTTGCTCTGTTATGTTCACCGAATAGAGATTTTCGATAATAGGAAAGATCCAGTGAAATCCGGGCACCGCAAAGCGGTGGTACTTGCCAAGACGTTCTATAAGTCCCCGATGAGTCGGCCGCACGATACGGATGCCGCAGAAAAAGATTGTAAGGACGATCAGAAGTGCTATGTAGGCGATTTTCATGGAGCTCCTTTCGTTTCAGGGTTCGAGGAAAATATAGTATTAAGGATACACCATAACGAAGGGCGGGGCAAGAAAAATTATGCCTTGCGGCTAACCGCTTTCCCGGTGCCCTTGACAATATCCCTCGTAACCCGGTATACTCGTAGTATCATGTCGCAGGAGAATAAAGGTATCCGGCAGGCGCTGATCATCGGCATCCCCATCTTCATTATCGCGGTTGTCATCATCATCCTGTCCTATCTCGCTTATCAGGCCGAACAGGAAGGCCTGCGCCTCGGAAGCCCGAATATATCCATCCGTGACCTTCAGAACACAGGAACCGGCCGTGGCCATGCGGTACGGCAAGCCCAGCACGCTAACGCGGAACCGTTGTCAGGCCCCAGCGGTAATCCGGACAATGAGAATACACCCGGCGAAACATCCGGAGGCATATCAGAAAACACTGAAACCGATACGCCCGCTCCACTCGGGTTCACACAACTTAAGGACAGCTTCACCCCTTCCACCTTGGGAGCCAACGACAAACAGACGATGAAAAAAGGCGTACTATCCGGGGGAGGGAACTTCTCTAAAGAAAAACCCCGCGAGTACAGCATCAAACTCTCCGGAGACCTTGCTCCCGAGATGTTCGTGTTCGGGATATACAACAGCATGGCGCAGGGCAGGCTTATCCGTGAAGGACCGTACCGTTTAGTGCCCCGGGGAAACTCAGGTAAAAGCGGCGTGTCGATGGAATGCACGCTGCCGGCAAACACACGCGCTCTTCCGATACAACTTCCCATCCTTATCAATGGTGACGTTCTACCGGCAGCATCCGGGGCATATACGATAGACAAGGCAGGGTTTCTGACTGCCATAAAAGACCCGTCGAATGAAACGGCAATCGACTATTCGCTGACCAGAAGGACCCGTAACGCGGAACTTATCATGTCGTTCCCCTCTTCACGATGGCTCAAAAAAGAATTCTCTGACCTGCCGGGATTAATTAAATATTCTCTCAACCTTGCCAAAACCGGCGACGATCAGTATAAGATGGTCATGATCGCAACGCTTTTTAACAAATGTTTCGGTTACCAGAGAGATATCCTGCCGATCAAGCTGGCCAGCGGCGCGACATGGAACTTATACCTCGATAAATTTATCCGCCAAAACCGCCGCCTCCTTACGGATTGCGACGTCCTGTCAACCTACGCCCTTATTTTCACGCGGTATCTCGGCCTCAAGTCCGCTGTTATCGTCGGCTACAACAATACCGACCCTGCCGGCCTGACGACACTTACCTCAGACAAACATCACGCGGCACTTTTGGTCAAGGTCGACGCCGAATGGCTCATATTCGATCCGACGGCCATTACACCCGATATGTCATGGGAGGCATTACGGTTGAGCGGGGGCGATATCGTATCATATGCGCAATATCGGCGGGAGGCAATAGACCATACCGGCACCCCGGTTTCACGGTCTTCTTCTGACAGATTAGCGGAAAAATATTTCACGGTTTCAAGCGACGTCGCGGCTCTCCTGGGTGACAGTCTGCTTGCCGGATCTCATGAGCGTTATCTCCCGGTCACGCAGCCAGGACTCGAGATCAATGTAGCATCGCTCAACACGACACATGCCGGGGTCCAATCCCTGTATGCGCGTAAAAAAGTCACGTTAGGCCGGATCAGGATCATCACCGCTGTCCGGGCGGTCATCCTTGCCTTCCCGGCCCTTCCCGGGCTTTCTCCGACTGAATATGTCGTTTATCTGACGGCTACCACTTCTTAAAAATAACGAAGACCGCCAGAACGATAAAGGCAAAACCGACGATGTAATTCCACCGCACGCCTTCCTTGAGGTAGGTAACGGAAAAGACACAAAAGACGATAAGGGTTATAACTTCCTGTATAGTCTTAAGCTGAGCGGCGCTAAACTGGCCGTGTCCCCAGCGGTTGGCAGGGACCTGAAAACAATATTCCACGAACGCGATAAGCCAGCTCACCAGGATAACGATAAAAAGCGGCTTGGATTTGAATTTAAGATGGCCGTACCAGGCGATCGTCATGAAGATATTGGAGATGGTCAGCAAAATTATTGTTCTCATAATCCATGTAATAGGTGTATCAGTAATATACCCTCATCAGCGCCAGCCCGTGCGGAGGCACCGTGGGCCCGGCACACGCCCTGTCCTTTTTATTAAGGATATCCAGCACATCGTCAGGCGCAATTTTCCCCCGGCCGACCTCGATAAGCGTACCGGCTATCGAGCGGACCATGTTGTATAAAAAACCGTCGGCCGCAACATCGACCGTGATCGCGGCCCCTTTTTTGCGGACGGTTATTTTTTGTATGGTTCGGACCGAAGTCTTTGCCGAACTGTGAGCATTCTGGAACGAGGCAAAGTCGTGCCGGCCGGCCAAATACCGGGCCGCGGCGTTCATTTTATTTACGTCAAGCCGGTACGGGATGTGAAGAGCATAACGCCTCAAAAACGGGGACATCACCTGGTCATTATAGATCGTATACCGGTATTTTTTTTGCCTGGCGTCACGCTGGGCATCAAAACCGGCTCCGGCCTGCGCCACGCGGATGACGGCAATATCGGCCGGCATATGCGCTATAAGGGCCCGGTAGATATTCCGTAAAGGCATTTCTTTTGTTGTTTTAAAATGCGCTATCTGCGCGCGGGCGTGTACGCCGCTATCGGTCCTGCCGGAACCGGTAACCGTTATCTTCTCGCCCAGGATCTTTCGCAGTTTTTTTTCGAGGACTTCCTGGACCGAAAGGCCGTTCTCCTGCCGCTGCCAGCCGCAGTAATCAGTGCCGTCGTAGGCGATGGTGAGTTTGATGGTTCGCATAACAGGTGGTTCGCGCATCGTGTATCGCAGCCGATCATATGTCAGCGTCGATCAGGCATTCCGCGATCTGGACGGCGTTCAGCGCCGCGCCCTTGCGGAGATTGTCGCTCACGACCCACAGGTTCAGGCCGTTCTTGACCGACTCATCCTCGCGGATCCGGCCGACGAACGTATCATCTTTCCCTTCACCGTCGAGAGGCATCGGGTAGAGCGACTTCGCCGGATCATCGACGACCTTAACCCCGGGAGCCTTCGACAGGAGCTCCCGTGCTTTTTGAGCGGTTATCTTTTTTTCGGTCTCGATATTGACTGATTCAGAATGGCTGTACACGACCGGCACCCGTATGCAGGTCGCGCTCACCATGATCCCGGGATCTTCCATGATCTTACGGGTCTCATTGACCATCTTCATCTCTTCCTTGGTGTAGCCGTTATCGAGAAAGACATCAATCTGCGGGATGAGGTTAAACGCTATCTGATGCGGAAATTCCCGTATAGCATCCTTCTTCACGGTATGCCGCCCCTCGCGATAAAAATCCTTGACCTTCGAAAGCGCCTCTGTCTGCGCCGCCAACTCGAAGATCTTCTTCTGACCGCCGCCGGACACCGATTGATAGGTGGTAACAACGATCCGTTTTATATGCCCGTAATCATGGAGCGGCTTAAGCGCCACCACCATCTGGATGGTCGAGCAGTTAGGGTTGGCAATGATCCCTTTATGTCTTTTGATAGCATGCGCGTTCACTTCCGGCACCACTAAAGGGACATCCTTATCCATCCTGAATGCGCTTGAATTGTCGATCGATACGGCACCGGCCTTGACCGCGCTCGGCAGAAATTCCAGGCTCCGTGACGCGCCGGCCGATGCCAGCACGATATCGACGCCTTTAAAAGAGCCGTGGCCGAGAACCCGGACCGGATATTTCTTGCCGCTAAACGTTATTTCTTTCCCTTGTGACCGTTCGGAGGCAAGAAGGCAAAGGTCCTTGACCGGAAAATCCCGCTCCTCAAGGATCGAGAGGAACCGTGACCCGACGGCGCCGGTGGCGCCCATGATCGCGACATTATATTTTTTCATGTTGTCCTACAAATTCCTGACCACCAGATCGCCCACCTCGGTGGTCGAATATCCCATCTTCCCCGCAGCCATACTTTCCATCATGGTCGTGGTCTTCATGACCGATCTCTCGATCATGGACGCGGCCTCTGTCTCGCCGAGGTCTTCGAGCATCATGCCGCCGGCGCATATCGCCGCAAGCGGGTTGATGACATTTTTACCGGTATATTTCGGGGCAGAACCGCCGATCGGCTCGAACATCGAAACACCGTCCGGGTTAATATTGCCGCCGGCAGCGATCCCCATACCGCCCTGGATCATCGCGCCGAGGTCGGTTATGATATCACCGAACATATTATCGGTCACGATAACGTCGAACCATTCCGGGTTCTTGACCATCCACATACAGGTCGCGTCGACGTGCGCATAGTCGATCGCGACATCGGTATATTCCTTAGCCACTTCGCGGAATACACGCTCCCAGAGGTCCCAGGCATAGGTAAGGACGTTCGTCTTTCCGCAGAGTGTCAGCTTTTTCCTTCTATTCCGTTTGCGGGTAAATTCAAAGGCATACCTGATACAACGCTCGACGCCCTTACGGGTATTGCGCGAGATCTGGATAGCAGTCTCGTTCTTTTTGCCTTTATTGATGAATTTTCCTTCGCCCACATACAGGCCCTCGTTGTTTTCGCGCACCACGACAAAATCGATGTTTTCCGGCGTCTTATCCTTAAGCGGCGTCCATACGCCGGGATACAGTTTTACCGGCCGCAGATTTATATACTGGTGGAG
>JAQURW010000110.1 GCA_028715425.1 Candidatus Omnitrophota bacterium | reverse complement strand
AAAGCCGGTATTCCGCGGGATTCATGGAAGACAGGGCAGTGCGATATGTATATATTCACGGCCGAGGTCTTCGGCGAGAAAGAAGAAGGTCTGACAAAATAATGATATTGGCCATCGACGTCGGTAATACCAATACCCACGCGGGGATATTTGATATCAAAAAAAGTGTAGGGGCGAATAATTATTCGCCCCTACCGGTCGATACCTTTTATTTTCCTGGCGCTATCAGGCGATATGCCAAAAAGATCCACAAGGTCATTATCGTCAGTGTCGCGCCGAATAGATTACGGGTTGCGCTCAAGGAGTTGAAGAGATATTACAGCGGTCCGGTAGCTATGGTCGGCAGGGATATACACGTGCCGTTAAAATCCGAATACAACCCCAAACAGATCGGCCAGGACAGGCTCGTGACCGCATACGCGGCAGCCCATATCTATGGCTCGCCGGTCCTTATCATCGATTTCGGGACTGCCGTAACGTTCGACGTTGTTTCTTCCCGCGGCGTTTATTGCGGCGGATTGATCCTGCCCGGCCTGAAAATGTCGCTGGAATCTTTGCACAAGGGCACAGCGCTTTTGCCCGAAGTGATGTTGAAAAAAACGCCGGGCTTTATCGGAAGGAATACCGGGGAAAGCATCCGTCACGGGATGATCTACGGCTACGCATCCTTGACCGAAGGATTGATCCGGCGGTTCAGGAGGATGTTCAAAGGCCTCAGGATCGTGGCTACCGGCGGCAATGCGCATCTTATCGGGTCCTATACGCCTCTTCTTAAACAGATCGATGGAGCCCTTGCCCTCAAAGGCCTTTGTCTTCTCGAAAAATCCTTATTACCATTCTAGTACATATCTTTTACTCTCCTGTGACAATTAATATTCCGGATTTTGTATAATACTGATACATTTTTATTTCGCTTGGCAAAAAAAGAAGGTGTATATGCGTGCCATACAAAAATCGATGATGTTCAAGATAATGAGCGGAGTCCTTATCGTCGCGTTTATTGCCATGGATCTGTCGTGGGCGTATCCTGCTCAAGAGACCGCGACCCTTGCGCCGGAGTCGTTTTTTAAGAGAAAATTCGAAAACTACATTGATAATAATCCGGGGCTCCTGTTTGCGGTCCAGCTTATTCATGAACGGTTATGCGGCGCCTCTGACGAACACGGTCCGCAGCTGGGGGTGGATAAGATAGCAGAATATGTCAGGGGGGTCTTGGGTCCCATAGCCGAAGGTATCCGGGCCGATTATATTCAGGTTACCGATAAAAAGGTGGTCCTGATACCGTATGAAAAGGGGGATAAACATTGCATCATTCAGATCGCCGCAAAGGATAGTGTAACTCAGGCTGACCTTGTCGGTTATGATTGCACGGTCAACGATAACTATGTGATGAAGATCGTGCCCGAAGGATATGAAGGGAAACCTGCTCCGCAACCTGAACCCGGAAAAGCCAAAGAGGCAACAATCGGTGAAACGGTTGCCGATGTGCAGGGGACCGTAGAAATACAGGGCGGACAACATACCGTGCGTTTTACCATCAAGGCTATTTTTATCTCGGCATTGGCCCTGCTGATCGAGATAGCCAGGGAATCATATTCGCTGGCGCAGGGCCTCGGTAAGGAAGCAGTACAAAAATCAGGTATTCAGGGCGGAACCATATTTTTTACGGTCTGTGCCGTCGCCGTGGCTTTGACCGTGGCAGGTCTCTGCGGTTATCAATGGTGGAAAATAAAAAAGCCGGTCTCCTATTATCTGTGGCGTACGCGCAGCCCTAACGCACCGATGAGGCTTGATGCGATCGAAAAGCTGGCCGCGCTCGGGGACAAACGCGCGCTGCCGCGGTTTATACAAATGCTAAATGATTCGCGGATGCATGCCCTGCCGGATAGCTATGGTGACGATGTGACCTATTGCAGCCAGCTGATAAAAGGTATCGGCACGTTAGGTGATGACACATCGGCGGACTTCCTCACAACTTTTCTCAGGGTACCTAATGCTGCCATAAGGCATATTTTGATAGAGACACTGGGCAATTTCCCCAATAACGGTAAGGCGTTTACTGCGGTCAGGACAGCATTAACGTATGACGAAAGTTCGTCGGTGCGCGCGCAAGCGGCTGAAACTCTTTCTGTCTTTGCATTTCCGGATGCCGTTTCCTATTTGATCCCGGCGCTGACTGATACCTCGAAAATGGTCAATATTAAGGCCGCCCAAGCCCTGGCCCGTATGAACTGGCAGCCGCGCCATGACCGCGATCGGGTTTTGTACTATATAGCGACCGGCGAGTGGTCGAAGATCACATCGCTCGACCGGGAAACCGTTAAAAGGACCATCCTCGACATGTTAAAACGTACCGAGCACAGTGTCGGCATCTATGACACTGACCGGCAGCGCGGTCTCGGGATACTGATCAGTCTGCATGTGCCCGAATCCCTGACATATCTGGTCGACGTCCTTCGATCGGCCGAAACGAATCTGGGCGAAGAATACATTGAAGGCTTGAATACCGCATCACTCGAACAGGACTTGTCCGTATTCGGGGCTGCGGCAGTCCCGCAACTTATTGAACTTTTAAAACACTCCAACCCTGTGGTCGTCAAATGCGCCATAGGGGCCCTTATGTATATCGGCGGCAAAGAGATACCGGCGCAGCTTATCCCGCTTTTAAAGCATGCTACGCCCTGTGTTCGCCAAAAGGCTGCTATTGCTCTTGGCCTGTTTGGTGCCGAAGATGCTGCGGAACCGCTTGCGCTCCTTTTTGAAGATGAAGCCCGGCAGGATATGTCAGAGGCGGGACCGCAAGCCGAAGATCGCTTTAAGGTCCTTTTGGCTTCAGCCGAGGCGCTGGATTTTATCGGTAAACTAGAGCAGGCCAGATTGATCAAACCGCTTTTGAAATTGATAGTCGGGCTTTTGACCGTGCACGATAGGCCTGATGCCAGAGCGGTAAGGGCTGACCGGATGATCCGTCATCTTGCCGCAATGGTCGATATCGAACCGTTAACGCTGTTTATCAACACCTGCCGCACCGAACCGTATGTGAAAGCTCCTGTCAGCGAAGCAGATTTTGAATATCTTTTTACATCGTTGATGGCCGGCAAGCCTGTCAGCGTACGGTATCAGCGCGCTATTGTGCATAAAGATTCGTATACAGAGGGGGTGAGCGTTGTTGTCCAAAAACCCGGTAAGGTCATTATTGTCCGCTCTGAAGGCGTTAGCAATCCTCATGACGGCCCAGGGACAAAATTGTTAACGGCGCTTCTGCCGATTATTATCGGCGCCGGCGTTGCAGCCGGGCTTGGAATGAGTTGGCGTATTGAGGATGTGGCGCGTCAACAGGAGGCAATATATGAACTCCTTAAATATATGCTTGGCGGCTCGATCGCTCTGGTGACCATGGTGGCCCTGGTTTATGCCGCGTACCGCAGCTATATGAAACATTTCCGGCCTATACCTTATTATATCTCTTTGCTCGGCAAGGGGCAGGACACGGAGATCGCAGTCCGGCGGTTAACAGAGTATGGACGGCCTGTGATACCTTTTATCAAAGAAGCGCTTGATAAGGGAAAGTATTGTGCCGACTTCCCGCATTGGTCGATGAGCATTATGGCGGGTATTGTCGAAAAAGATGCATCTGCAGTGGAAGACCTGTTCTCCTTTACGCACCATCCTTCAAAAGATGTCAGATATGAGGCAATGAAAGTCCTTTCCTGGATTGTGTCAAAAAAGGTGATGGACAGGGCGATCGAGATCGCCGGCGATACCGGAGAAGATTCGCAGGTCAGGTGTGCGGCTATAGAAGCGCTCGACCAGTATGACGATCGCAAGGCGTTTGATACGCTTTTTTCGTTAATGTTCGACACTGATCTAAATGTGATCGCTATGGCACGCTGGGTTTTAGGCGCGAGGCCTTTACCTGAAGGAACACGTTTTCAATTTGTTGCCAGAGGATACGATGAGGCCATGGGGAGATGGAACCAGGAAATAGGCTTCCTTGGCCAGACGGCGCATGCAAATGGAGTTGAGCCGCTATCTGCTCCGACAGCGGATTTCGTGAGGCATATCGTTCAGCCGCTCTTACGCATGTCAGGCGATCTCGGGGAGTTTAACCGCGCGCTCGATGCCATTTTCGATAAGATAGACGAGTTCCGGAGTGATCAGGGCATCAGTCTTAAAGAAGCCAGGGCCATGTTGTCATCCCCTGAGATATGCGCACAGCTTTTCAGAAGCATGAGGCTCAGTGACCGGGCATATAGCGGTACCGTTTCTCAAGAGAAAACGGGCGATCAAAAGCCGGCCGAAGGCGCTCGCGAAGCACGCGAGCTTTTCGAAGTCGCGCGGAATAATATAAATAATGCTAAAGCAAAGGTTGTCGATGCGGTGAACAGGATCGTTGCATATATCAGAGAAAATAAAGAACTTTCAGCGATCGCGCCATTACAGCACCCTGTTAATGCGGCTTATACGACCGTTAAAGTAAAGGCACGCGCCGAAGATATCCTCAAGGCCTTAAAGGATATCGAAAAACATATGACCGATGGGTGGACGGATCTCCGGAATTTCCCGCCGGAAATTATGGAAGCCCGGCAATGCATCGAAAATAACTTAAGCCGGCTTGAAGCCGATAGCGTCGTTCAATCTATTATTATCCTGGCCGAGAAGGCGCGCGAGGAAAAGCAGAGCCTTATTATAGGTATGGAAACCGACTGGGTACCGGGGCTTGACAAAGAAGAGAGGACGCATCAGCAAGCGCATTTAAGCCCTCTTCTGAGAGATATCGACGGGCTTAAAGCGACGCTCAGGTCTATAGGCATAACAAATGTCGAGATCGTGCATACGAAAAGCGAGGCCCTGGCTGATACGCTTATGAAAAGAGCCGGGGAATTGAATACCGCTTGGTCTAATATGGTCATTTTAGCCTCAAATAAGACCGTAGGCTCTAAGGCGTTTACTCCTCTGATACAAGCCGCACCGGAAGCCCGGCCGTTCATAACGGCAATCAATCCTTCGCAGCTTGAAGAGCATTACCGTCGGTACGGTGAGGTGTACGATAAACAGCTTTTTGTGAACATCCTCCAGATGCTTTCGCTCTCGCTGGAATTGGCAACCGGGGCTAAAAGCGTTCCGAATATGCCGTATATCGTGAGCTACGACCAGGGGAAACGTATGCTGGTGATACTTGCTCCGGTCGAAGCGGTGGATGTCGAGCGGCTTGATAGACTCTACCGCGGCCTCCAGAAGGCGCTGGCGTCGGCGTAATTCATCCATTTTATCGACAAATATAGCACTCACAGTCAAAGACTGCCATTTTCAATAAAAATTTCCTTGACACCAACACAATTTAAGGTATAATTACATACCTGCTGGCACTCGTATAATATGAGTGCTAACAATTCGGTTAAAACCACAAAAATTGAAAGGAAGGAGGATGATAGTATGAAAATCCAACCACTGGGAGACAGGATCATGGTGGAAGTGTTGGAGGCGAAGGAAAGGACCAAAAGCGGTATAGTCCTGCCTGATACTGCCAAGGAAAAACCGCAGGAAGCAAAGGTTATCGCGGTCGGCAAAGGTAAGGTTTCTGATGAAGGAAAAGTAATACCGCCGGAAGTCAAGGCAGGCGATACTGTTCTTTTCGGCAAGTATTCCGGGACCGAGATCGCGGTCGATGAAAAGGAATACCTGATACTCAAGGAAGAGGATATCCTGGCGATTATCAGCAGTAAGTAATGGCGATCACGTGAGAAAGAAGTATTAAAGGAGGAGTAAAAAATGGCGAAACAATTAACTTTTAGTGACGAGGCCCGGCGCCAGATATTACGCGGCGTCGAACAGCTTTCAAAGGCCGTCAAGGTGACGCTGGGGCCGCGCGGCCGCAACGTTGTCCTTGAAAAGAAATTCGGCGCGCCGACCATCACCAAGGACGGCGTGACGGTGGCCAAGGAGATCGAACTTAAGGACCCTTATGAGAATATGGGCGCGGAGATGGTCAAGGAAGTCGCTTCCAAGACCAGCGATGCGGCGGGCGACGGTACCACGACCGCGACGGTACTCGCGGAAGCGATCTACCGGGAAGGGTTACGGAACGTCACTGCCGGCGCCAATCCCATGGCAGTGAAAAAAGGCATCGACAAATCAGTCGAAAAGATCGTCGAAGAGCTGAAGAAGCTTTCAACGCCGGTAAAAGGCAAGAAAGAGATCTGTCAGGTCGCTACGATCGCGGCTAATAACGACAACGTCATCGGCGAACAGATTGCCGAGGCCATGGAAAAGGTAGGCAAAGACGGCGTTATCACGGTCGAAGAGGCAAAATCGATCCATACCACGCTTGACGTCGTGGAAGGGATGCAGTTCGACCAGGGTTACCTTTCTCCTTACTTTGTGACCGACGCGGAAAGGATGGAAGCGATCCTGGAGAACCCGTATATACTGATCTACGAAAAAAAGATATCCAACATGAAGGACCTCCTTCCGCTTTTGGAAAAGATAGCAAGGACCGGTAACCCGCTCCTTATTATCGCCGAAGAGACGGACGGAGAGGCGCTCGCTACGCTTGTCGTGAACAAGATACGCGGGACCTTCCAGTGCTGTGCGGTAAAGGCCCCGGGTTACGGCGACCGCCGCAAGGCAATGCTTGAGGATATCGCCATTCTTACCGGAGGAAAAGCCATTACCGAAGACCTCGGGATAAAACTCGAAAACATCAAACTTGAGGACCTCGGCATGGCAAAGAGGGTCACGATCGATAAGGAAAATACGACGATCGTGGAAGGCGCCGGAAAATCATCCGACGTGAAAGGGAGGATAGCCCTTATCCGGAAACAGATAGAGGAAAGCGATTCCGACTATGATAAGGAAAAACTTCAGGAACGCCTTGCAAAACTCGCCGGCGGCGTTGCGGTCATTAACGTCGGCGCAGCGACCGAGACCGAGATGAAGGAAAAGAAGGCCCGTGTCGAGGACGCGCTCCATGCGACCCGCGCGGCGGTCGAAGAAGGCATCGTTCCGGGCGGCGGCGTTGCGTTTATCCGCGCCCTGAAAGGTCTGGATAGCCTGAAACTGAAAGGCGATGAGGCAGTCGGTGTCGATATCCTGCGAAAGGCCTTAGAAGCCCCGCTTCGGCAGATAGCCGACAATGCCGGACAGGAAGGCTCTGTTGTCCTTCAGAGGGTCATAACGTCGACTGACAAGGCGTTCGGTTATGATGCCCAGCGTGACGATTATGGCGACATGATCGAAGCCGGTATCATCGATCCGACCAAGGTCTCCAGGACAGCCCTGCAGAATGCGTCGAGCATTGCAGGCCTTATGTTGACGACCGAGGCGCTCGTGAGCGATATACCCGAAGAGGAAAAAGCTCCGGTAGGAATGCCGGGCGGTATGCCTCCGGGCGGTGGGATGTACTAATTTCGAATTAATGCGAAGCATTAATTCGAAATTGCGTCGACAGGTGTCCGTTTGTAAAAACGGATACCTGTCGACGGACTCAGTATGTAGGGGCCAGGCATGCCTGGCCCCTACCTTTTTTTACATTATTATTACCTTCCCATGACATATACCATCCAATAATATGGTATATATCGTAATTGTGCATAATATAAAATTACGATATAGCCATACATGCCTTTTTAGAAAAGCCGTTGCTCTTCTCGTGGCCATCGTGTTCCTTATCGACTCAACCTTCGGCTGGGCAGGGGACTCACTCGCGCCCCAGACGCGCATGACGATGCCCCAGTTCCAAAAGGCCTTTCAAGCCGGTTATACCAAACTGACCCATCAAGCCGTCAATGAATATATCGAAAAATACTTCGCGAGCATATCTCTCGGCAGAGAATTAAGATTTATCACTCCGGATGATATCCTGCAGTTCAAGTCAAACGTTAAAAAAGACCTCACCGAACTTTTACCAAAAGACAGATGGTGGAAGACGACCATGCCAGTTACTCTTGATGATGGCTGGCATGAAGATACTGAGATCATGGTTGTGTCCATTCCGGGACTCCTGAAAAACACCGGCCAGATCGGCCATGTGGGCCTGGGGCGCGCCAACGGCCTTCCGGTCGCATATATGGACAGTGGCTATTTTTTTAATCAGGGCGAGATAGAGAAGGCCGTTCGTGGCGGGTACGATAACAGGAAATTGGCTATCGTGCATGA
>JAQURW010000109.1 GCA_028715425.1 Candidatus Omnitrophota bacterium | reverse complement strand
ATACTGATACGGCGAAACATGAGGAAGAAACCGATATCCCTATTTTACCCCTTGAGCGTATGCAGGATTTTGTGAAACAACAGCAGATAAAAGTCGGCATAATAGCAGTTCCCGACATGGCGGCGCAGCATGTAGCCGATCTGATGGCATATGCGGGAATAAAAGGCATCCTGAATTTTGCGCCCATCAGGCTGCGGGTTGCGGAGGCTTGTATCATTAACAACGTGAACCTTGAAATAGAGCTGGAGAACCTTATCTATTTCGTGAAAGTCGTGGAGCCGGTAAAACAATGAAAACCGCAACCTTAAAAACAATAATGGTGAGGGCATTTCTGGCAGTTATCCTGGCCCTTGGGCTCCTGATCGGTGTCCCCGGCTATTATCAGTTGAAATATAACGTACTCAAGCGGGCGCAAATCGTTGTAACCAACGATCTTAAATTTGCGCGGTCGGTATACCAGAATGAGATAACGGATATGAGAAGGTCCTTCAGACTTGTTTCATCGCATGCCCTCGGCGTTGTCAGCCAAAAGGAAGTGCATACGGCAGGCAGTCTGAATGAGTTGAAGGAAAAGATCGGGCTGGATTATCTCTATTTTATTCCCGAAGACGCAATGGCTGCCGTTAAAAGCGAGATCGCCAAACGGGCTGCCAAACAAGGCGGTGAGGCCTGCGGTACCAGGATAGTCGGGAACCAGGAGCTCGCAGCCATGGGCAAAGACTTGTACGAACGGTCTTTGATAAACGTGAAACCGACACCCAAGTCAAGGCCGAACACTATTAAGGTGCTGGATAGAGCCCTGGCAATCGAATACGCCATGCCGCTGGATAAAGGTATTCTCTACGGCGGGAGGATCATAAACCGCGATTTCGAGCTTGTCGACAGAATCCATAATTTTATTTTTGACGATAAGCTCTATGGGGGCAAACCGAACGGTACGGTGACGATCTTCCTGGATGATGTGCGGATAACCACTAATGTCCTGGACCATGAAGGAAAACGCGCGGTCGGGACACGTGTTTCAGAGAACGTATACGATAATGTGGTGATAAAGGGGATGACATGGCTTGACCGGGCCTTTGTGGTGACGGACTGGTATATATCGGGATATGAGCCTATCAGGAATATCAACGGCAATATTATAGGGATATTGTACGTCGGGATCCTGGAGAGGCCTTTTAACGATATGTTCAGGAACATTATCCTGGTATTCGTGCTGATACTCTCGAGCGCTATCGTCCTGGCGGTTATCTTGTCGGTACTCATGGCGCAGCATATCATGAAACCGGTGACGGCTATGCTTGTAGCGACGGAAAAGATATCGGGCGGCGAACTCGATCATCGTCTGCATAACGGCAAGGCTGTCAGGGAACTCGGGCGGCTCGCGGCAAGCTTTAACAACATGGCGCAAGCCCTGTACGAACGGGAACAGGGGCTTAAAATAGTCAACGAAAAGCTGGCGGCGCTCAACAAAAGCTATATCGACATGCTCGGCTTTGTTTCACACGAGCTCAAAGGGATATTAGGGTCCATCGTCATGAATGTATATTCCGTAAAAGACGGCTACATGGGCGCGTTGAGCGAGAAACAGCAAAAGGCCATTAATGCCGCCGCTAAAAGTCTTGATCATTTTGAAGGTGTGGTCAAGAATTACCTTGACCTGTCGCGGATCGAGCGGGGCAAGCTCGAGGTATTCCCGGGCGCGTTCCTCTTGAGCGAGGACATCGTCAGGCCTACGGTCGAACATTTTGAAAAGATAGCCGCTCAAAAAAAGATGCGGATAGAGAACACTGTTCCGCCTGCCATGAAAATAACGGCGGACAAGAACCTTCTGTCGATCGTCTGTAACAACCTTATCGGGAACGCGGTTAAATACGGACGGGAAGAGGGGTTAATACGTATCGGCGCGGCACGGGACGCGCACAGCCTGACCATGACCTTTTATAACGACGGGACCCCGATATCAGGCGAAGATAAGGAGCTTCTCTTCAGGCGGTTTTCACGCCTGCCCGGGGCAGGCCGTGTCAAGGGGACGGGGCTTGGGCTCTTTATTGTCAAGGAGATCATAGAAAAACACGGCGGTACCGTGCATGTGCAGGCGTCTGGACATGGGAATGAATTCGTTTTGACGGTGCCGCAATAGTACGATATAGCGCAAGAAAAGAGGTCTGTCATGTCGGCTAAGGTTCAGGAAATGTTGCGAAAAATCAGACAAAAAGCTATTCACCAGAATCTGGGAAAATGGACGGCCCGGACGAGGATCAATGTCGGGATGTCTACGTGCGAGATAGCCGCCGGATCCCGGAAGGTGTTCGAGACGTTCCGTAAGGAAATAAAAACGCGCAAGATCAGGGACGTCCATCTCGGCCAGAAGGGTTGTGTCGGCAGATGCCACCTGGAGCCTACGGTCGAGGTTTTTCAGCAGGGTCAAAAACCGTTCAAATACGAAAATGTCGACGAGAAAAAAGCGCGGGAGATCATTAAGAAACACCTGGTCGCGAAAAACGCCGGCCCCCTCTCCCGGGACGCGCATGACCTGGTGAGCGGCGATGCCCTGACCGATAAGTCGCGCTATATATTCGGCGATATCGATTATTTCAAAAAGCAAAAAAGGATCGTCCTCAGGAACTGCGGGGTCATCGATCCCGAGTCGATCGATGATTATCTTGCCGTGCGCGGCTATGAGGCGCTTGCCAAGGTCCTCGACGAATATACCCCGGAACGGCTGATCGATGAAGTGAAGAAGTCCGGGCTGCGCGGCCGCGGCGGCGGCGGGTTCCCGACCGGCGTTAAATGGCAGTATGTCCGCGACGGGAAGAGCGATATAAAATATGTCGTCTGCAATGCCGATGAAGGCGATCCCGGCGCGTTCATGGACAGGAGCACTATCGAGGGGGATCCGTTCAGCATCCTGGAGGCGATGACGATAGGCGCCTATGCCGTAGGCGGGGCCGCGCGGGGCATTGTGTATATACGCGCGGAATATCCGTTAGCGGTCGAACGTTTGAAAATAGCCATTAAACAGGCCAAGGCCTTGAACCTTTTGGGAAATAATATCTTGGGGACGGGGTTTTCCTTCGATATCGAGATCGTCCTGGGTGCCGGCGCGTTTGTCTGCGGAGAAGAGACCGCGCTTTTACACTCGATCGAGGGCGAACGCGGCATGCCGCGTATCAGGCCTCCGTATCCCCCCGAAAAAGGGCTCTGGGATAAACCGACGCTGATCAATAACGTCGAGACATGGGCGAACATACCGGTCATTATCCTCGACGGGTACCGGGCGTTTGCCTCCCTGGGAACGGAGAAGAGCAAGGGCACCAAGGTTTTTGCCCTGGCAGGCAAGGTGAAAAATACCGGGCTTATCGAAGTGCCGATGGGTACCACGCTGGGAGAGATCATATTCGATATCGGCGGCGGTATCAAGGGCGATAAAAAATTCAAGACCGCGCAGACAGGCGGGCCTTCGGGCGGATGCCTGCCGGCGCAATTCCTTAATACGCCGGTGGATTATGAATCGTTGGTCAGCGCCGGGTCGATCATGGGGTCGGGAGGGCTTATCGTTATGGATGAGACCGACTGTATGGTCGACGTGGCGCGTTTCTTCCTTGAATTTACCCAGGATGAATCGTGCGGCAAATGCACGCCGTGCCGCGAGGGCACCAAGAGGATGCTTGAGATACTGGAAAGGATAGCGACGGGCAAGGGGCGTATGGAAGATATCAGCCGGCTCGAATTGATGGGCGAGGTCGTAAAGAAGACTGCCCTCTGCGGCCTGGGCCAGAGCGCGCCGAATCCTGTCCTGTCGACCCTAAGGTATTTCCGCAATGAATACGAGGCGCATATCCTGAAGAGGAAATGTCCGGCGGTTGTCTGCGGCGAACTGTTCGCCTCGCCGTGCCAGCACGCCTGCCCCGTAAACATAGATATCCCCGGCTATGTCGGGCTGATCCGCCAGGGAAAATTCCGGGAGAGCCTGGCGCTTATCCTCGAGCGGAACCCTTTGCCGTCGATATGCGGGAGGATCTGTCATCATCCGTGCGAGTATGTTTGCCGGCGAGGGAAACTGGACGAATCTATTTCCATCATGGTGCTGAAAAGATTTGCCGCTGACAAGGCTCAAGGCGCCGGCGTGAAATTGGCGGCGTGGAAGGGAAAACGGCGCGGCGAAAAAATAGCCGCTATCGGCAGCGGGCCGTCATCCCTGTCCGCGGCATACCACCTTTCGCGCCTTGGCTATGATGTCACCGTGTTCGAATCCGAAAAGGTCGCCGGCGGCATGTTGAGCCTGGGGATCCCGGAATACCGCCTGCCGAAAAAGATCGTGGCGCAGGATATTAAACGTATTACCGATACCGGCGTTACCATAAAAACAGGTGTCACGGTGGGCAGGGATATCACGCTGGCAGATCTGAGGAAAAAAGGTTACAAGGCCATCTATATAGGTATCGGCGCCTGGAAAGAAAGGAACCTTGCTATTCCGGGCATGGACCTGAAAGGGGTTTTTTCCAGTCTCGCGTTTTTAAAACTTTCGAACACGGGCAAGATAAAAAAACACGGGCGCGTGTATAGTTACGGCTCAGGCTCCGATAAGATCGTTTTTACCGGGAAAAAGATCGCGGTCGTGGGCGGCGGTAATGCCGCCATGGACGTGGTGAGGACCTGTGTCCGCATGGGTGCTGCCGAGGTGAACCTGATATACCGCAGGACCAAAGATAGCATGCCGGCATTGCCCGATGAAATCCGGGAGGCCGAAAAAGAAGGCGTGAAATTCAATTTTCTGGTCAATCCGGAGAGTATCAGGGGAAAAGACGGCCGTGTCGCCGAGGTCGTATTGAACCGCATGAAACCGGGCGATTTTGACGCGAGTTCCCGGCGCAAGGCAGTCGCAAGCAATGAACACGCGGTCCTTGCGGCGGATGTCGTCGTTATGGCCATAGGCGCGTCGCCGGCCGTGACGGATCTTATGGGGGAGGAAGCATCAAAGGTGTTGACGAAAGAGGGGACCATTGTGACCGATCCCCTTACGATGGCGTCACCGGTCGACGGGATATTCGCGGGCGGGGATATCACCAACGGCGGCGCGACCGTGATAGAAGCGATCAGGGACGGAGAATGCGCCGCAATTTCGATCGACCGTTACTTAAAGGGTGAGGATATGGCCCGGGACAGGTTCATCGTGCGGGGCGAGCGGAAAAAGATCCCGTATCCCATCCCTGAAGGCGATATAAAACCGGAATACCGGCCCCGGCATGCCGGGCTGCCTGCTTCAAAAAGGGTCAGGTGTTTTGACGAGGTTGACAAACTATGTTCGGTAAAGGAAGCGCTTCGTGAATCGGGCCGCTGTCTCCGTTGCGACCGCGCGGAGACTTAAGGGGGATATATGACGAAGAATGTGACATTAACTATCGATTCGATCAAGGTGAGCGTGCCGGCAGGAGCGACGATCATGGAGGCCGCGGACAGCGTTAATGTGCGGGTGCCGCGGTTATGCTATCATTCCCGTCTGTCCTCTTTCGGCGCTTGCCGCATTTGTGTCGTTGAGGTCGCCGGCATGAAAAATTATCCTCCGGCGTGCTCGACCCAGGTAAAAGACGGCATGGTGGTCATGACGAGTTCGCCGGCCATTCTGAAGGCCCGCCGGCAGATCCTGGAACTTATGCTGAACAACCATAACAGGGATTGCACCGTTTGCCGTAAGAACAATGAGTGCGAACTTCAGTCGCTCGCCGCGCAGTTCGGCCTGAAAGATATAGTGTTTGAAGGAGAACGCAAACAGTATCCTGTCGACAGATCGTCTGCGGCTATTGTCCGTGATTCCGAAAAATGCATCCTGTGCAATAAATGCGTCAGGGTCTGTTCGGAGATCCAGGGTGTGCATGCCCTGACCATGGCGCATCGGGGTTTCAAGGCGAATGTGGTCCCGGCCTACGAAATGCCCATGGCAGATAGCGTTTGCATCAATTGCGGACAGTGCGTGAACGTCTGCCCGACCGGCGCCTTGTCAGAGAAGGATGCCATTGAAGATGTCTGGCGCGCTATCCAGGATCCCGGGAAGATCGTCCTGGCGCAAGTAGCGCCGGCGGTCAGGATCGCCATCGGTGAAGGGTTCGGGAGCGAGCCGGGAACGGATCTTACCTCCGAGACCGTGACCGCCCTGAAGATGCTGGGCTTTGATGTCGTTTTTGACACGCAGTTCTCGGCCGACCTTACCATAGTCGAAGAGGGGAACGAATTTGTGCACCGCCTTAAAAACAAAGGCGTCCTTCCTATGATAACCTCGTGCTCTCCCGGATGGATAAAGTTCTGCGAGTCTTTTTATCCGGCGATGCTGCCCCATATATCGACCTGTAAATCTCCGCAGCAGATGATGGGCGCAATGATAAAGACTTATTATGCCAAGAAGACCGGCATCGACCCGGCCAGCATGTACAGCGTAAGCATCATGCCCTGCACTGCCAAGAAGTACGAGGCACACCGGCCGGAAATGAACGCAAGCGGCTACCGGGACGTCGATGCCGTATTGACGACGCGTGAGCTTGTTCGGATGATCAAAGAAAAAGGGCTAACGCTCCATAACCTGCCCAAGACCGCTTTTGACTCGCCCATGGGCGAGTCGAGCGGCGCCGCGCCGATATTCGGGGCGACCGGCGGTGTCATGGAGGCGGCGCTCAGGACCGCGTATGAGGTTATAACCGGTACCGAGCTTACGGCGATCGATTTCAAACAAGTGCGGGGCTTAAGCCATATCAAGGAAGCCGTTATCCCGATCGCCGGGACCGATGTGCGCGTGTGCGTCATCAACACGCTTTCCAATGTCCATAAGGTTTTCCGGGATGTATTGTCCGGTAAAAAGACGTATCATTTTATCGAGGTCATGACCTGCCCGGGCGGATGCCTCGGCGGCGGCGGCCAGCCCTATCCTCAGGGGGGCCGGGAACCGCTCGACCAGGCGGTTTATGCCAAGCGGGCCGCGGGGCTTTACCGGATCGATGACGGGAAGCCCGTGCGGAAATCGCATAACAACCCCGATATAATCAAGGCGTATGAGGATTTTCTCGGCAAACCGCTGGGCAAGGTACCGCACATGTTGCTGCATACGCATTATCATCAAAAGCTGCCTCACGGGGTCGTGCCGAAACGCGCGGGTGCGGCAAATATATTTAAATAATGAAACGCGAAGAGGTGTATAATGAAGACTGTACAGATCGATAAAAAAAAGCAGGACCGGGAAATAGTCAGCCGTGTGGAACGGTGTGCCCGTAAGGCAGCCTGCGATACCGACCGGCAGGGTGCGCTCCTGGCGCTCTTACATGAGGTCCAAAATGAGTTTGGCTACATACCCCGGGCTGCCATGGATGTCGTCTCTGAGAAATTGTCTCTTCCGACGGCGCACATCTACGGCATGGCGACGTTTTATAACTATTTCTCGCTGAAGCCGAAGGCCAAGTACAAAGTGTATGTATGTAAGGGCACTGCCTGTTACGTATCGGGCGGCGCCCGGATAATTGAGCGGCTCAAAACGGAACTCGGGGTGGCGGAAGGAGACCTTACGTCCGACGGGTTGTTCAGCATGCACATCACCCGGTGTCTGGGATGCTGCGGCCTTTCTCCCGTCATGCAGGTGAACGACGAAGTTTACGTGCGCATGGTACCCGAGCGGGTGCCGGGTATCCTGGCGAAATATAGAACCCTCGGCTAGAGGTATCCTTGATTAAGAAAATATTACTGGTCGAAGATGACCTTGATTTTATCGAAGCCTGCAGGAACCTCTTGGAGGCCGCGGGTTTCACCGTCGAAGAAGAGCCTCTGGCCGATAAGGTCATGGCGAAAGTGAAAGAATTTGCGCCCGACCTTATAATCCTGGATGTGTTGCTGCAAAAGGAGCGGAAAGGATTCGATATCGCAGAGGCGCTTGCCGGCGACGAGCTCTTATGCCGTATCCCGGTCATCTTCCTGACGGGATATTTCAAGAGGATGGTCGGCGGAGCCGACAGGGACGATCTCAGGCGCCGCTTGAAAAACGTAAAAGACGTGCTTGATAAACCGGTAAAACCGTCGGTGCTTCTTGATACTATCCGATCGGTGGGATAACTCACAAGGAGGGTGTTATGGCGAAGCGGAAGATACTTATTATAGACGATGACCCTGAGTTTATTGAAGCGGTCAGCGGGACCCTCGAAAGCAAAGGGTATGACGTTATATCGTCCGAGAACGGCAAGGAAGGGTTCGACAAG
>JAQURW010000108.1 GCA_028715425.1 Candidatus Omnitrophota bacterium | reverse complement strand
CCAGCTCCTGCCGGACTCGGCGGCGGTCCTGGCATATTACGGCGATAATTTCGACATGTTCCTGAACGATGCCACGGCCGTCGGCATGCCGCTCATCCATAATGTTATCAACGTCGGTAATGATATTGACTATAAAAAAATGTGCACGATCGCAAAGGCCTGCCTGGAGCGCGGCCTCTACCCCGCCCTTGAAGAAAAGCAGCATATCTTCAATACGGGCCACGGCGGGTTCGAGACGACGTTGGCCGATATTGCAGCCATCACCGCAACAATGCCCGAACTTCCTCTTACCGGGCGCGCTGCTCCCCGTAAGGACGAAGACAAGGATATTGAGACGTGGACCTTCGACAATAAAGACACCGTACGCATCGGCCCCGAACAAATCATGAAGATTTCCGTTAAGAGCTTGGGCCGGCCTGCATCGGGTTTTGTCTGGGCAGGCGTAAGAGACCCGGGCGGCGACTGGGACAAAGATAAAAGATATCTCATCCCGCTTCGTCCCGCCGCAAACGGCGGCTATGAAGCGGAATTACCCAAAGAGGTCAACGTCTTCACTTTTTTCTGGACCGGCGGCGAAGATGCCCAGCGAGGCTGGGCGCCGGGACACTGGGAAGGACAGGATTTTGAAGTACGGCGTCAAACGCCAGCAGAGAATAGAGACGCCATTAACCGTATCTCTATCGATTTTTTACGGAACATAGCGAGTGAGGAAGAACTCGCCAACAACCTGATCGCCGCTATCGATTCCTTTATCGATTCGCCCAAACGCCTTGTCATCGCCGTCAATACGAACCTTCAGGGATTTAAACATCAAAAATTAAAAATGATCATCGACCGCCTGCGGCAGTGGAAAACAAACGAAGAGAACGACCACCCGGCCAGGGCGGCGCTCCTGGCGAACTTCTCGGTCATCGGGTATTCCGATACCGCGGACCTTAAGGCGCAGCTCGCTGACCCCAAAAAGGTGGGAACACCTTTTACCGAGAGCGACTTTAATGATCCGGAGAAAAACATTATCTTCACCTTTGCCCCGGGTGCGGCAGCCAAGGTCCCCGACAGTATCGGCAGCGCCGAAAGGGCCGTCCTGGTGAACGAAAACGGTTTGTTCTCAGACGAAGACTATTATCCCCTTCTTGAGGTCATCACGATCTCACTGTCAAAACAGCTCATGGGGTGCGATGCCGGCCGGATCAAAGAGGTCCTGAAGAGATTTGACGTGCCGCTGGGCGACCTCAATATCGCGGACATTATCGACAACGGCCGGGCATTTCTGATCTTTACGGTCCTGCCGAAGGCCGGACGCATAGACCCCTCCCTCGAGTCACGACGCTACACCAGGCTCCTCGCCTTCATCAGGTCTGCATAACCACTTTACCTCATTACAAGATTCTATTTGCCTTATAATTTTAATTTTGGTACAATGTTGAGAAATGAAAAAGAAAGCCGGCCTAAAAGCGCGCGTTGCCATGCTTGATTTTGATAATACGATCACGCGCCATGATACCATCGATTCCCTGCTCGAACGTTTCTCAATGGACGATCAATGGATCATCCTGGAAAAATTATGGAAAAACCGCAAGATCGGTTCACGTGTTTGCCTGGAAGGCCAGATAAAAGGTATCCGGATAACCAGGCGGGAATTGAAGCGCTATTTGGGCGGGATCAAGCTGGATCCCTATTTTAAAAAACTGATCCGTCTTCTGCGCTCCAAAAAGATCCGGCCCGTTATCGTCACGGATAATTTTGATATTTTCGTCGCTGAGATCCTCAGGCGCCATAACGTAGGCCGCATACCGGTATATTCCAATAAGGTATCCATGGTCCAGAACCGCCTTGTTCCGCGGTTTCCCCTTACCAATAAAGAATGCGGGACCTGCGCCAACTGTAAAAAGAGAAAGCTGCTTTCGCACCGGACTAAATACGGGAAGATCATCTATATCGGCGACGGGTTATCGGACCTGTGCGCCTCTAAACATGCCGATATGGTATTTGCCAAGGGAAGCCTGATACGGCATTGCCTCGAGGAAGGGCTGGAGCATGTGCCGTTCAAAAATCTGAAAGACGTTTGTGATTATTTTGAAAGGAGCGGATCATGAGCCTTACCGAGAAGAACGAATTGCCGGTGACCGAATACCAGGCCGACCTCGCCCAGTTGAACTCCCTTGAGTCGCAGTACTGTTCCTGGGGCGATACCGTGCATTACGTCAAGAAGCCGAATATCTTTAAACGCGGCCAGGGGTCATACCTCTACGATACCGACGGCGTGGAATTCCTGGACCTGCAGATGCTGTATTCGGCGGTCAATTTCGGTTACCGAAACGAGCGTCTGAATAACGCCGTGCACCGCCAGCTCGACACGCTGCCGCAATTGGCATGCCAGTACCTCCACCGCGAGAAGATAGAACTGGCGGCCCGTCTGGCGCGCCGCACCGAAAAGACCTATAAACAAAAGGGAAGGATCCATTTTAACGTCGGCGGCGCGCAGGCCCTCGAAGACTCCCTGAAACTCGTGCGCAACCATTCCGGACGGAATCTCGTCTTTGCCTTTATGGGCGGGTATCACGGCCGCACGCTCGCAGCCACGGCGATAACCTCAAGTTTCCGTTACCGCGAACATTACGGCCACTTCGGCGACCGCGCGCTTTTTATCCCGTTCCCGTACTGTTTTCGGTGTTTTTACGGACAAAAACGGGATACGTGCAACATGTACTGCCTGAAACAGTTCGAAAAACTGTTCGAAACGGAATATTACGGCGTCGTCAATAAAAAAACCTCAACCTGCGAATTTTCCGCCTTCTATGTCGAGGCCCTCCAGGGGACCGGCGGGTATCAGATACCGCCCGTCGAATATTTTAAAGGCCTGAAAGAGATACTCGACCGTTACCATATCCTCCTGGTCGACGACGAGATACAGATGGGTTTTTTCAGGACCGGTAAGTTCTGGGCCCTGGAACATTTCGACGTCAGACCGGATATCGTCGTATTCGGCAAGGCCCTGACCAACGGCCTTAATCCGATTTCAGGGATCTGGGCAAAGGAAGACCTTATATCTCCCTCGGTGTTTCCTCCGGGGTCGACGCATTCGACCTTTTCATCGAATCCGCTGGGAACGGCAGCAGGCCTGGAAACGATGAAGATGATCGAAGAGTCTGATTTTTCCGTTGAAGTCCCTCAAAAAGGAGCCTATTTCGCCGAACGGCTGACCTCGCTCCAGAAAAAATACCCGGAGATCGGCCATGTCGACCACCTGGGACTGGCGCTCCGTATCGAGATGTGCCAGAAAGACGGTTACACCCCGAACAAGGAGCTGACCGACGCGGTCCAGGAAATAGGCTTGAGCGGCTCTCTGACCACCGGCGGCAAGATGCGCGGTCTTGTCCTTGATATCGGCGGTTATTATAAGAACGTCTTTACCCTGGCGCCGTCCCTTCTTATCACCAACGGGGAGATCGACCTGGGTATAGATCTTTTTGAGGAAGCGCTTCGCAAAGCCTTAAAACGGTTTTAACGTATGCTACACGAACTTTTAAGCTCTGTCGTTCATCATACGCCCCCGTATGCGCTAAGCCGGGCGCTGAATCACATTCCCCGGCCGCTCATCGACTTTAAAAAGGATCTTTCTTTCCGTCATGCGGTGGCGTACGCCTACGCGCATACAAAATTCTACCGCGAAAAATTCGATGAACGGAAGATAGACCCGCGGAGCATCAGGAAACCTTCTGACCTCGGCGATTTCTACACCACGCCGGCGGATATCGTGAACCGCGCCGAGGATTTTCTTGCCAGGAGGCCGCATATCGTCTTTGAATCATCCGGGACAACGGGCCGCAATAAACGCGTATACCTGCGGCAGGAAGAATTGAACGCGATCGGCCAACTGAACGCAATGGGGTTTTTCCGGTGGGGCATCACCAAGAAAGACCGCTTCGTCAATGCCTTTGATTTCTGCATATGGATCCCGGGGATGATCACGCAAAAGGGCCTTGAAGCATCCCGCATCTTCTGCCTTGCGGCGGGCAAGGTCGATCCCCTTGAGGTCTATAAACGGATCCCCCTCTACAATATCAATGTCGTCATGGGTGAACCGACATGGCTTATCAAACTGACTGAGCTTGCCGAAAAACACGGGTCATATCCGCTTAAACTGGTCCTCGGCGGCGCCGAAGAGATGCCGGATGCCGCGCGGCCGTGGATAAAACAGGTCTGGCATAACCCGGAAGTCCATATGGTCTATGCCTCGGTCGAGTCTGCCGGCGTGATCGGAGCAGAATTTTACGACCGCTGCCGGGGCTACCATGTCGACGAGGATGATTTTATGGTCGAGATAGCCGAACCTAATGCCGAGGGGTACGGAGAGGTGGTCTTTACGACCCTTTCAAGGACCACGATGCCTCTCATCCGCTACCGTAACAGGGACATCAGCAAATTGATAGAAGAGCCCTGTTCGTGCGGCATCCCGTTCCGGAAACTCGCCAGGATGCGCGGCAGGGCCGACGAGCTCATTGTCGCTTCAGGCGGCAACCTTTACCCCCTCATGTTCGAAGATATCCTGAAAGATGTGGACGGCATCACGAGCGACTGGCAGGTTGTTTTCAAACTGCGCGGTATCAAGGAGGTCATGGAATTCAATCTCGAACTGCGCGGCCACGTGCCCCGCGAGACCGTTGAAAAGACCGTGTTCGACCACATCCGTGACCGCTACCCCGATCTCTGGAAAAATTATTCCATCGCCATTTTCGAAACTGCGTTTCAATACCATCCGGTGGGCGGCCTGCGCGGGAACGCGCGGAAACTTCTGCGCATCGTGGATCGGCGTTATACACAACAATAATTCAACGTCGCGATTTCGTCGCGCTCACAGTCTCTCTTCTGTCCTGCCCGATAGTATCCCTGCTTCTTCGAGCGCCTGTTTATAATATTGGCCGCCGTAATACGTAAGAACAGGATAAGAACTATACTGGAGGGTCATGTCGTCAAGCTCATCGGTCTCGGTCCCGTTCGTCCACCGATATTCCTTTTCGGCGCCGAGTATGTCGTCGGCAGGGCCGTATTCGTCGTTCAAGATGTCGACAAGGTTATTGACAAAATTAAGGGTCATCTCATATTCCGCGGTCGTGATAGTATAACCGTCCGGGTTTCCTTCTACCGAGTCCGGGCTGGCCCCGCCGGTCGCCATATTTGTCCAGATAACCTGGACCTGGGATAACATATGTGTCTTCGGGGTATAGATGAACTTGACCTCGCAGGGTTTATCGGCAACCGTATCGAAATAGGACACATACGTCCCGTCATCGCCAAAGGTCTTGTGCTTTTCATCCAACTCTTTCTTCACCGCATCGATCGGCGTCCCCCAGCGATAATCCTCGAATTGATACGCCGATGCGGTCGCCCCGCACCATATCATAAAAACAAGTGCCCCCAGCGCATTTTTTTTAACCAAGGTGTGCCTCCAGTTCATGGATCAATTTCTCCGCATCCTTGACAAACTGTTGCGGAAGCGCCTTCGATATCCGTACCTCTTCTTTGATGGCGCGGAGTATGCCGACAAAACGGCGTATAAGAGCGGCCCGTTTCCTCTTAAGCGCCTCCTCGGGCTCAAGCTCTTCCCGCTCTCGTATGAGCTGGGTCAGGTCCTTCTTCACTTCGCGGGCGTCCTTACCTTTTTCGATCACGTTCGCGCGCAGGCGCGCGTAATCCCCTTTGTCGATATCTTTTTTCTGGCTTGCCAGGCGCAGGACATCGACGGCCTCATAGGTCGGGACATTTGCCGGGCCGACTTCCTTGACGTATTCCTCCGTCAGGCAGCGCGGCTCTTCCTTTTCGAGAAAATAATATGAGCGCAAAAGCTTTACCGCCGTCTGTTTTTTTATACCGATCTCCTTCGCCGTATAGGCATCGAAGGTCGTATATCCCCACTCCCGGTACATCTTGTCCTTCCAGACCGAATACAGCATCTGGCCGAGTTCGATCCACGAGGTCTTAAAGGTCTTGGCGCCTTCAAGGACCTTATGCCGCAGGCTTGATTCGTCGGTCGAGTCCATTTTCTCTTCAATGGCGCGGAGGGATTTTGGTTTATGCATCTCCATGCGATATCTCCTTTATGATCCTTTTAGCGAGCCCCTCGGTCGAAGCGTCGTGCGGCCGGGTCACTCTTCCTTCCCGCAGTTCGCCGAGGATCGTACCCGCAAGCTGTTTACCGAGCTCGACGCCCCACTGGTCGAAACTGAACACATCCCAGATAACGCCCTGGGTAAAGATCTTGTGCTCATACATCGCAATAAGCTGTCCCAGGGTCCGCGGCGTCAATTCCTTAAAAAGGATCGATGTCGTCGGTATATTGCCTTTAAAAACCTTGAACGGAAGGAGCCGCGCGATCTCTTCCCGGCTCTTTCCCTGTTGCGTAAGCTCGTCCTGTGCTTCGTCTGCCGTCCTGCCGCGCATCAAGGCCTCGGTCTGCGCGAGGAAATTAGCGGTCAGCATGCGGTGATGTTCCCCGACAGGATTATGGCTTTTGATCGGCATCAGAAAGTCGCAGGGAATGATCTTCGTGCCCTGGTGGATCATCTGATAAAAGGCGTGCTGGCCGTTGGTGCCCGGTTCCCCCCAGACGACCGGGCCGGTCTGATAGGTTATGTCCCTGCCGGAACGATCGACCGATTTGCCGTTACTTTCCATGTCTGCCTGCTGGAGATATGCCGGAAAACGGCTTAAGTATTGATCGTACGGGAGGATGGCATGCGTCTGACTGCCGAAAAAGTTATTATACCAGATACCGAGCATAGCGAGGATCACCGGTATATTTTTATCGAACGGCGTATCCCGGAAATGCTTATCCATGGCATAGCCGCCGTCCAGAAGCTCGGTAAAATTCTTAAAGCCGATACTTATCGCGATGGAAAGCCCGATCGCCGACCAGAGAGAATAGCGGCCGCCGACCCAATCCCAAAAGACGAACATGTTCTCCGGGGCAATACCGAATTTCTCGACCTCGGCCTTATGCGTGGAGACCGCCACAAAATGCCGTTTAATATGCTCCTCAGGCGCCGAACCAAGAAACCACTCCCGGGCAGTACCGGCATTCGCCATGGTTTCCTGGGTGGTAAAGGTCTTGGATGATACGATAAAAAGGGTTGTCGCGGGATCCAGGTGTTTGAGCGTTTCCGTTATGTGGGTCCCGTCGACATTCGAAACGAAATGGGCCTTGAGGTTGTCCGGGCAATACGGTTTAAGCGCCTGCACGACAAACGCCGGCCCCAGGTCAGAACCGCCGATGCCGATATTAACGATGTCACGGATAGGCTTGCCGGTATATCCTTTCCAGGCGCCGCTCCTGACGCGTTCCGAAAAATCGGCCATCTGGCCGAGGACCTTATTCACCTCAGGCATGACATCCTTACCATCCGCCATGACCGGGGTATTTGACCGGTTCCTGAGCGCCGTGTGAAGTACCCTGCGGCCTTCGGTCTCGTTGATCGGTTCGCCGCTGAACATCGCCGCGATGGCATCCCGAAGGCGCACCTCTTCTGCTAACCCCATGAAAAGGCGCATCGTTTCCCTGTCGATAATATTCTTTGAGTAATCGACAAGGATATCCCCTGAGGTAACGGAGAAGGCCTCGAAACGCGACGGATCGCCGCGGAACATATCCCTCATATGCCGCGTCCGCATAAGACTGTAATGGGCCTTGAGCGCCTGCCAGGACTTTGTGGTTACGGGATCTGTCTTACCGAGCATGATAGTAGGTGCCCTTCCTTACCCCTTTGTCAGGACGATACTTTCTTTCATCGTTTTCACGATCCCCTCGACGAATTCCTTATACTTGGCGTACTGCTCTACGGGGATCTCGAACATCTTCATCCGGTAATCATAATGCACGGAAATCGTAGTGCCTTCGTTCTTTACGTCACGCTTGAAATAACCGAACGGCGTATCTTTTTCGACCGTAGGCGGCAGATAATGGACCTTGGTCGCTGCCGGGATCTCGATCGTTATATCGGTCGAGTCCCGGGACAGTTCGGCGAACCATACCGGATAGATCCTGGTCTGGGCGCTGACAATATTGCTCAACATCCCGCCGAACCCGGGGAGATCGAATATAAGCAGGTTCCCGGCTTCCTGGATATGCCCCTTGACCGTATAGGTGCTTGAATCCCAGAACCGTTTTTCAAGGTCGCCGGGGTCGCCGAAACGGACGTCGCCCAGCACCGCGTCGGCATACAGCGAATGGAGGCCTTTCTCGAATACGGACCGTATAGCATCCTTGGTCGCA
>JAQURW010000107.1 GCA_028715425.1 Candidatus Omnitrophota bacterium | reverse complement strand
TTTAAAACTCTCCCTGACAGCTTCAGGTTTTCCCTCGGCTACAAAAAAGAAATCTATCTTGTTCCTCACGCCTTTTGCCGTTTCCCCGAAATTTTTCCGTAATAACCCTCTGCCGATTTCCGCCTTTATCTGTTCGGCTTGCGGGGTCCCCTTAAGGCATTGCGGCATCGCGAAAATGGCGATAGGGTCATACATCGTTTTGTCGACCTGATGTATTCCGGCCGCGGCCCTGACCGTGGCGACAAGGCGCTTGTCGACGGTGTAGGACACTAAAGCCGTTTGCATCTGGTTAAAGCCGATCCCCGCCAAACCGCCCAACAGTTCAGGATCTTCCATCGTGTATTTTCTTGCGAATTTTTGAATCTTTTCAATAAACGATGCAAGGCTGTCGTCGGTTTTACGCGCCAAGGCATTCTCCAACCATTTTTTTTCATCGGCCGATAATAAGGAGATCAGCCGCTCAAATTTTTCTTTGGCATTTTTTGTATTGAAAGTTTCCGGCCGGTATAATACCGCTTCTATTTTTTGCTGAGCAGCCTCGGCGGTAACCCCTAATCGCTCAGCTATTTTATCTCTCGCGGCCTTCATAACCTCCTGTTTACTTTCCGTACTCAGGGCTGCCAGATCTATGGGAGATCCGTTAACTTGGAATTCACCCTGATTAAACACGATATGAAATTGCCCTTTCTGCCGCTTGGCAAGTTCGCACATATCAAATTTGAGCAGAATTCCTTCCGCGTATTGCTTTGACAAACTCCGGGTTTTGCTGAGGCGTATTCCATGCATATCCCGCGCAGATAAATATCCGGCCTGGCTTACTATTGCATCAACAACTCCCAGGATATCACCTTCTCCCCTGTACAAATACGGTTCGTTCAAGTCATCGGTAAATCCTTTAAATGCCGATCCATCGAAAAATGGCCCCTGAAACATTGGTTCAATCTCTGTTCTATTGATCGCCGCAGATGGCTCAACCGGAGACTCCCTGATTTTCCATTTTTTGAGGAGCTCCAGGACAGCATTTCTGATCAATTCAAAACTATCGCCAACACGGACTTCATTCTCATTGAGATAGCCCATAACAGCCTTTCCCAGCGCTGCTTCCGATAAGCCGAGAATATCCCGGGTATCGGAAACCCCGAAATCTTTCAACTTTCGATTCATCCCGTCATCAACAACCGTTTGCATACCATTAAAGGCGACCAATGCAGCGGCTATCTCACAGATAACCTCTTTCACAGCGCCATTAACACCCTTTGCCGTAGCCATTGTTGAGAAATTTTGATAGGCCCAGTTCAGGCATTCCGCATACCGCGCGTTCCACGCGGTTACTTCGCTGTCAATGCCTATCCCCGTCCGCGCGCCGGTTACGGTATAAACATTCATATAGGCTTCATCAAACCTGGATCTGACCTCACCGACCTTCATATTCAGTATGTCTTTTAACGGCGGCATACGGGTATCCCCGCTGAATTCAACGACATGTTCGATATCCTTTTCGCGGGATTCCTCGGTAAGCGGCACTGGTCTGGTAAATTGCGCAAGATCGCCGACCAACGTTATCCTGATTCCATCGGGCTCCTCGATATATCGGAGATTACCCGTATGATAATCGAAACCGCCTTCTTCACCGTCTCGGTGTCCCTGATACCCTAACCTGTGTACCGTTGCCGTAATTTCCGCTATCTGCCGTATCATGCTCTTTCCGATCTCTTCAATGACCTGCTCGACAGACACACTGCCGCCTTTTCCGGCAGCTATCCGCCGTGCTATGGCATCGATCCCCGCAGACGTGAGATATTGTAAACGTTTCCCGTCGTCCTTATATTCATAAACCATTACCGCCACCGGCTCAGCATACGATACCCGATCCCCATAAAGCACATATTCTCCTTGGGGTATGGCCGTATTCTTATAAAGAGGTTTGACGCAAAATTCCGGATTTGCGTTATGGATATCGGCGGCAACAGCAAAGATATCATCGGCGGCGATAACCCTCCTGTCGTAAAATTCGCCCGGTATTTTCACCTCGCATGCAAACCGCACGGTACCGTCGTCGTTTAAGGAAAACAACATATGACGGCGAAACGACTCGGTTATCGGCGCTATATACAAGTTCGGCGCTATCTGAAAATATGCCCCCTCATCCAGAGAATACCGCAGTGGCGGCCGGGGATCATTCCTGGCTACATCAGGAGGATAAATCGTGCGTAACAGCGTTGCAAACTTTAAGAAATCTTTCGCATTGTCAGGATTATCAAAGATCCGCGCGCACGCATCCACAGGATTCTCCGCCTCACCGGTATAGTATTTGAAAATGTTGTTAGCTCGAAGGAGATACGGCAAAAGCTCCTTCATCCTGTCCATGGTGTACTTCTCAGCCGGGATATTCACGTCCGCATTCACCAGGGAGTCGAACAATCTCCGAACATTGTCGTTACCTGCCGCGCCGGGAAAGTCGGCGACTAACCCCTGTTTGAGTCTTTCGATTGTCAAGAGGTTCGCCGCATACTCGCGCACCGAACGCTCAAAACCCGATATCTTGTCAAACCCGTCTGTTTCAAGCGGTAAGAATTCCTGAATCAGCTGATGATGGAGTTCCGCGCGTTCCTCCCGGGCAGCTATGATCGCTTTGAGCGTCTCAGGCCTGACGCGCAGATCCTTCAACTGATTTTTGATAAATACGCAATTTTTGACCGTAGTCCATGCAGGATTGACCATTATCTGCTCGGCCCAGGCAAGGATGTGCGCGGCGCGGTCGATGGTCATCGTTTCACCGTATTTTTCACGAAGTTCCTTGTCTTTCCCCTTAAGCGCCTTCCTCCATTTTATCTCCAGGAGTTCGTGCTGGAGCGCTATCTCGGGCTCGGTAGTAGCCGGTTTCGCGGCATCCAAACCAATCGCGCTTCCAGCCTGCGGCACTTCGACAAAAACATAGAGTCTATTGTCCTTAAGCACCTGGTTAAAAGCGCCCGCAGCTCCTTTTGCGGCCAGCAATGTTCCGATGGCATCACTACTGGTGTATTGAACCTGGACATATTCCTCGTTCGTATAAGGGTTCGTTTGTAACGGTAATTTTAAAAAACCGGGCTGCTCTCTCAATATGTTTGTCAGCGCCTCTATGTCCTCGTCGCTTAACTTGACTTCAATGTCTATATCTATGTTCTTCCGCGCGCCGGCAGCGGGCGCGGCGCCGGGAAGCGGCTGGGCTGCACTGGGCGCGCCGAAATCCGCGCGGCTGAGCCGTAACACCATGTCCAGAATGCCGGCACTACTCATGGTCCGCTCATATGAGGCGAAGTCTTTCCCGTTCGGGTCACCCACCTCACGGGAATATAAATCCCTGGCCTGGCTTCTGATCGCCTCGCCATATTCTTTTCGTTTACCGGCTTTCACGAGTGATGCCAGCTCACCTGCTATACGGCCATACCACTGCTCGAGCATTTCTCCGTCGCGCTGCGTAACCCCGAGATTCCGTCCCGTCATTTCCACGATCTTTTTAGCAGCCTCAAAATTCGGATTATTCAAAAACCCGATTGTGCGGAAATCATGGGCTATCGCCAAAAAGGCGCGCAGGAGAGAATGGAAGGGATCATCCTCGAACATCATCGTCGAGAGATATGCCGCCAGCTCGAGCGTTATCTTGTCATCGAGCGTGCTGTGCGGGGCCCCGCCCCACAGATCGAACTTATGTTTGATCTCATGAATGATCGCTTCCAAAAGTTCGCCACGGGCAATAACATTGACAGCGCTCTGATAATCACGGTCTCCATAAAGGGCGGACGCCAGTTCACCGATCCCGTTTACGTGCTCACCCTTGGCCTTTTTACTTTTAGCGTACAACGAAAACTTCGCGATCTTATCGATAATATCCCGACTCATGAAGGTATTGATCAATATCATGCGCGACCCCGGCTGGACATATGCCATCGCATCAAGGTCCTCTGCCGCGACGCAGCAGACCGTGACGTCTTTTTGCACCCCATTGACATCAAACGATATGGATAGGACGCCTTCAGTTTTAGCTATCATTACCGTAGCGGGAGCATAAACAAAATCCTGCAAAACGATCATATGATACCCTCGTGGATGCAGGAGTGTAAGGTTTATATCGTCCTCACATGCGCGCAGCCGGTTTTGATAATTTTCGGCACCCTTATCGGAATAAACCGCAAAATATTCCTGTAGTCTGTTGCCAAACTCCGGAGCGATGTCGTGCGCCATCCTAACCACACCGCCTCGCTCCTCCGGATAGCCTTGCAGCACATGTTCGATCGCCTTTGCCAATTTCTCCATGACCGCGCCGAGATCCCCAGTCGCGGACGGCTGTAAACGGCTCTTTTCTTGCGCTCCAGCAGGAGGAGCGGCGCCGGGAAGCGGCTGTTTGACGAACGGCTGCCGTACCCGCGATCCCCATTCTGTTCCCGCGACATTCTGCTCTACCCATTCCTTATAATCCGGCTGATAAGGTGACATGATCGGAGGAATAAATGGTATTTTTTTTACGCATTCGCCCTTTTCGTTCAGGACAGCCCCTTCGTAAATCGTCGGCAAGCCCTCGACATTATCCGCGTATAACGATGACATATAATCCGGCTTCTTATGCTGAAAATATGTCATGGGCCTGCCGGCATTATCCTTGCCTACACCATACGCATTGTCTAAAGCAGCGGACAACCTGTCCCTGTCTTTTTTCGGCAAGCGCTCAAGCTTTTCTCCTATGGTCTCCATTATTTTATGGCTATGCACTATTATGCTTACATCTTTCCCAAGGTTAAGCTTTTCTTTGGCAGGGCCCTCCGTATTAAGAAGTGCGGATTCAGCACGCTTTGTCATGTAAGGTACAGCTATATGTATCCTTATGGTCCTGGCATTTAACTGCGGATCTTGAGAAATATAGTACAATGCCATGTCAAGCCATCCGAGTATCTGCCGCGCGGAATATGAAGCGTCGTCTATGAATAAAACATCTTCCACATCGGGATTTTTCAGCAGCCAATCTGCGAGCAATTTTCCGTCTTGACTGCCATACCCTCCTGATATCTTATCTACCGGTTCGGCCAATTCATGCTCTCGCGCAAGCCCGAGCGTCCATGCGTTGCTTTTTACCTGTGCCCCGGCGGCATCCCCCAAAATACTCACAACATATGGCCCTTTGCAACTTGCCTGGAAATCGTGCACCGTTTCGGTGAGCGCATTTTCAAATTCTACTTGATCTACATATGTAATATTCTTGACCAGGAAGCTGGCAAGGTCTCGCATATTTCCAGGCTCATGTGCCTCAATAAACGCCTCGGATTTCAGAACATCAATTGACGCATCGACAATAGGTTTTTGTATCGCGGCGGAAGGCGCGCCGGCTGCGGGTTCAGGCAGTATACGCGATCTAAGTTCATCGATATTTCGTATGAGCTCATCGAGAGAGCACGGCTCCGCTTCCAACCCCAACCCCTTTTCCAGTATACCGGCCAACTCCTGTAGTGTTTCGGACTTTTTAGGTAAAACGGGCAAGCCAGTGGGCCGAATGCCCACTCTATGAGATAAAGGGACCGGAAGCATTTCCAGGGCAAGCAAAGACAAGGCATAGATGTCATCTTCCGGCATCGCAGCATGATTGTGTCGCTGGCGCCTCTTACTGGACATATATTCATCCCTGACATATTCTTTCCTGATAGTATCTATCTCCGTCACACTCGCAACCGGAGCGGCAGAATCGTTATCGGTAAATACTATTCTCGAAATATTTCCGGATGTTGCGTCTCGGCAAATGACAATATTTTCCGCACTGATATCTCCAGCAACACACCCGTTATCGGCGTACGTCATCTTGTAATTTTTCAATAAAAGCGCTATCATATCGACAAAGCGCCTATCGGAATCCGGCGGCCATCGCAATACAAAATTTTCATACACATAATTCCACAGCTCATTACCTTTAATAAATTCGAAGATCAAAGCCTCACCGTAAAATCCTTGTTCCGCCAATGAAGTTCCGCGGACAGCAACCGTACCGATAAGCGCCGGGACGGATTGGTTCCGATTCTCGCGGTTTATATTCTCTGCAAGAACCTCGGCCTGACGTTGAACGATTTTGATCCAGTTCCCGGCTATGTCATACCTTGACGCGGCCTTTACGAGGTAGCGCTTCCCTTTTTCCAGTTTTTGGCCGTTCAGAAGGACGGTGTCAGGACCGTCATATTTATACGTTGCCGTTCTCCAACCTTTTTCCCGAGAATCATCAGATCGAAATTCCTGAAATTTAAAGTGTTCGGTCACAAGCGGCTTAACTTGAAGCGCTACAGCCAGACGTACCGCGCTCTTTTGTACGCTTGCCTCAAATATTTCTACTTTTTTTTGGGCGGCTCCGTCAAAATATGTACGGATCAATTGACGGTGTATATCTCTATCGGCTGTACTTATTTGTTCCAGTGCCGTTCGGTCATTGTTATTATACAACCTCATTAACTGCGCCATAATGAAGGCACAATCGCTGGCGCTGGTCCAATTATTTGCAGGGTCTATGATCTGCTCTGCCCATGCCAGTATGTGCGCCGCGCGGTCGATACCGATATCGCCGGGCAGAGTCTTCCCGGCCAGCTCGCCGCGCCACTTTATCTCCAAAAGCTCATGCTGAAGCGCGATGCCTTCATCGGTCGCCACCGGCTTCCCGGCCTCTACCGTAATAGCGCCTCCGGCACGCGGCACCTGGACGAAAACGTACATCCGTCCGCTCAGCTCGGCATTGAACGCGCCGGCCGCATGTATCCCGGCTAGGAATGTGCCGATAGCATCGCCGGCAAGATAGTGGACCTGAACATACGCGTTACCCGTATACGGATTCTTCTCGTCAGGAAACTGCATTCCGCCCGGATGCTTTTTAAGCAGTCCCGCCAGCCGGTCTTCCTGTTCCTGCTCAAAAATTATTTCCGTGTCAATGTCGATCGCCTTGCGCGCGCCGGCTGGGGGCGTGGTGCCTTTCGGCGCCATGCGAAGATCTATCCCCCTCATGATACGGACCATATCCCTTGTCATATCCCCCATTTCTCCGGCCGCATCCACATATACATTTCGCCGGGCGCCTGCGGGAAAAACATCGGTTCTTAACCGGATGAATTGCTCATAATGTTCTGCCCTAAGCCGAATATATTCTTCAAGTATTTCTGAAGTCAGATCGCCATATCTTGATTTATCCGGAGAATCGTAACTGTCCAGATAAGCCCGCGCCTGGTCCACGGTCATTTCAGGCTGGGCGTGATCGCCTTGCCCCTTGCCTCTGGCACACAAAACAATGGCAATGATAAGTTTTCTTTGCGCTTCATGCTCTGTGCCCGCCAGATCCGTTATAAAACGATCAAGCGCCTGCGGGACAGTATCATATCCGGCATCTTGGGCAGCAGCCTCATCCAATTCAAGCCCTTTCCTGAAACATATCTTGTAGGCATTCTTACAGGCATTCCTTATTGTCTCTTCATCCGTACCGGCAAATGTTTCGGCTATTTTTTCGATATTTGCGTATATCTGTTCCTCTGTCAAAAATTCCTTAGTGATCTCTTGATATAACCGTCTGATCATGGACAATGCCGCAAGTGCGTGGGCCTGCGCATATTTAAAATCCTCGCACAATTTGATCCTGGATAGCGCCATGTATAGTGACAGGTACGGCCTATTCCTCCCGACCGAAGCCCCGGTGCTGGCAAGATATGCCGACAACTCGGCGTCATCAGCCAAAAAATGCCGCAAACCGATAATGGCATCGAATTTATGCCGTACCTCATGTATCTCGGTGCACAACATTAAGTCATCGACCATCGTATCCTTCAATTGGTCCAGCGCCGCATCTCCCCATTGTTTGTACAGCAGACTGTCGATGCCGGTACGCGTTTTATTGATAACGGCATTTTGCGTGTCTGAGAACATTTCGTTAATCTCGGCTCGGACGGTGTCTTTGAAGACAAGGATCTCGCCGTTATGTACACACATCCCCATGATCCCGGTTTTTGTCTTTCCCCGTACAACGATCTCCACATAGTAGACAGGAAACGCATGCCCGTTTATTTTGTAGACCCTTTCCCGGCCCTGATTAATGATCCGTCCGATCTGAATCGACAGGAACTGTTTCCCCTTTTCATCTTGATATATAAGTAAGAGGGCATGATAACCATACTTTGTCAGGATATCGTTAAACCTGGCATTAACTCCCGGTACAGCCTCTTCAGCAACGTCATTCAATAAAACCAATTCAAAAAGATCGGCCAGGCCTTTATCGATCATTCCCGCAACACACACGATCTGACCTGCCCAACCGTCGTTTTTCATCCCCGCGTGTAGGTATCGGGAAAAATACCCCTTGAAAACATCGCTGCCAAACAGCC
>JAQURW010000106.1 GCA_028715425.1 Candidatus Omnitrophota bacterium | reverse complement strand
CTCTCCTGACGGCCCGGTAATACGCAAGACAACTATCTTTACCGCTTGACCATGAAGCAACTGCCGGGATCTTTGTCATAAAGCGCCTCTTTCCATAATGTACAGCGTTCCTAAGGTAACGATCTCTGCCAGTTCATTCGCCAGGCCGAGCGTGTCGCCGGTTATGCCGCCGATCTTCCTGGTGCTGGCCTTATTGATCAGGTAGACCGCACCGGCGGCAATACCGAACGCGCACAGATTCTCTACCGGCCTGACGATACCGATGCATAGAAGGGCCATGAGTGTGGCCGGAAAAAGCATTTTTTTGCCCGTGCCATTTTTGAATATCTTCGCCTTTCCGTCGGGCCGCGCATAGGGGAATAAACAAAGCGAGGATGCGAGGTTCCATCGGCTTATCACGCACATCGCTATCAGCGCGCCGCACTTATCAGCCCGTCCGATCATAGACAACAGAGAAGCCTTGAGCGCCAGGTCCGCGATCAAACCTATGGCACCCATGGCCCCGATATGGGGATCCCGCATAATCCTGAGCATCTCGTCTTTACTCTTTCCGCTACCAAAGGCGTCACAGGTATCGGCGAGGCCGTCCAGATGCAGCCCTCCGGTAAGGACCGTAAGCGCCAGGGCTAAAAGGATACCGATAAGAACATGGTCAAATCTAAGAAATACAAAAATGGTATAAGCGCCAAAAAGCGCCAGCCCCAAAAAAAGGCCGACCAGAGGAAAATATACCGTTGACCGCGCAAGGTCCTTCTCGTCCGTCCGGAAACGCGAGAGCGGAACTATGGTCAGGAATCGGAGCGCCGCTATAAAAGATTTGATCATCCGATCTCCTTCGATACATGCGCCTGGGAAAACGTCGCCATCTCGTTCATGATCTTAACGGCTGCGTCGACAACATTTATGCCTAATGCCGCGCCCGTCCCTTCGCCCAATCGCAGGTCCAATTCCAGAACAGGTTTAAGCCCGATATGCTCAAGGATGATCCTATGTCCCTGTTCGACAGACCTATGGCTGGCGATCAGGTAATCTCTGATCAGCGGCTGGATGTGAAAGGCAACAAGCGCCGCGGCCCCGGATATAAATCCGTCGATCACGACCGGGACCTTTCTTGCCCCTGCCGCGAGGATGATCCCGCTCAGTCCGCCGATCTCAAACCCGCCGACCTTTGCCAATACGCTTAAGGGGTCCGCAGGATCGGGTTTATTTATCCGTAAGGCTTGTTTGATAACGTCGATCTTCCGGGAAAAAAGCCTGTCATCGATGCCGGTGCCTCTGCCGGTAACGGTCTCGACAGCCTTGCCCGTAAAACATGCCGTGATCGCGCTCGATGCCGTTGTGTTGCCGATACCCATATCGCCGGTGCCGATAATATCGATGCCTTTTCGGTATTCCTCTTCGAATATCTCGATCCCGGCCCGGATGACCGCCTCGGCTTCCTCGGGGGCCATGGCCGGCCCCTTGGCTATATTTTTTGTTCCGTAATTTATTTTTTTTATCACAAGGCCCGGATGCGGATCGAGATCCCGGGCAATGCCCACATCAGCCACCACGACACGGCATCCGGCGTGCCGTGCCAGGACATTTATACCGGCACCGCCGTTCAGAAAATTATAGACCATCTGCGGGGTGACTTCCTGCGGGTATGCGCTTATCCCCTCATCGGTGACGCCGTGGTCGCCGGCAAGGGTAAAAATGACCTTATGCTTTAATGAGGGAGTTTCCCGGCCCGTTATCCCCACAACCTGTTTTGCAAGTTCCTCAAGCCTGCCGAGGCTCCCCTTAGGTTTGGTGAGACTATCAAGCCTTGCCCCGGCTTTTTGCATAAGCGCCTGATCGATACCAATGATTTGTTGTGCGATTTTCTCCCTGATACTTATCATTTTATCCTCCAGGGGATACCCGCAACCATAAAGAACACCTCGTCTGCTTCTCCGGCGACGATCTGGTTGACCCTGCCGGCACTATCCCTGAACTCGCGGCCAAGCGCGGTGTCAGGCACAATGCCAAGCCCCACTTCATTCGAGACAATGATCGCTGTGGCCTTTATTATCCTGAGGGACGACAAGAGCTGGTTGATTTCTTTTGCGACCGCCGTTTCATCCCGCTGCCCTAAAAACAGGTTAGAGACCAGAAGCGTTAAACAGTCAATAATGACCATTTCAAACGCAGCCCCGAGTTTTTTGACGGTACGTGAGGGACGCGTCGGCTCTTCAAATGTCTTCCATGATGCCGGCCGTTCTTTTTTATGAAGCGCAATACGGGCTGCCATTTCCTCATCCAAGGCCTGGCACGTGGCAATAAATGCCGTTTTCCGGCCTTGCGCGAGCGAAGCGGCATAGGAGCTTTTGCCGCTGCGCGCGCCTCCCACAATAAAAATTATCTTTCCCATGTTATTCCAAGGTTATAACGGTCACGCTTCCCGGCTTCGGTATATATCCCAGGACAGAACCGGATTTTCGCACTTCTTTCAAAATAATGCCTATCGGCCCGCCGTGCGTTACGATCGCTACGGTTTTATTTTTATCCTTTGTTACGATCTTTTTAAACATCTTCCTGATACGGCCGCTAAACTCACTCATCGTCTCAGCCGAAGGGATATTAGCAGCATAGGGATCTTCAAGCCAGCCGCGGTAGATATTGCCGTATTTTTTCATGAGCATCGCGTAGGTCATACCTTCCCATCGCCCGAGCCTCATTTCCCTTAATTGTTTTTTTGTTTCTATCGGCACATCGCCGAAAACGATCCTGGCTGTATTAAATGCCCTTTTCAGGTCGCTCGAATAGATCTTATCCACCCGTGTATGTTTCAGGAGCCGGCGGGCGCCGGCAGCCTGCCGCTTTCCCCGGCGGTTAAGGTCAATATCAGAATGGCCCATATACCGCTTCCGGCGGTTCCACTCTGTTTCCCCATGGCGTATCAAGATCACTTTTGTCGGCATAATTGGCTCCCTGCTACGAGAACTACGTTGGGCTTGCCCGAGACCCTGTTTTTGTCCACCACCACGACCGTGTTGTAAACGGTCTCGATGTTCGGGTAGGTCAGGACTGCTTCCGGCGCGCCCTGGGTAACGATTGTTCCTTTATCCAGGAGGACCAGCCGGTCGCAGTATTCGCTGGCTAAATTCAGGTCATGAAGGACAATGGCTATGGTAAGGTTGTTTTCCTGATTCAGTTTTTTCAGGAGATCGAGGATCTTTATCTGGTGCCCGATGTCCAGGTGCGACGTCGGCTCATCTAAAAAAAGGAGGGACGGCTCCTGCGCGAGGGCCTTCGCGATTATAACGCACTGCCGCTCGCCGGCGCTCAAACTATCGATCTCCTTGTCTTTAAGATGGAGCGTGCCGGTCAGCTTGAGGGCGCTCTCGGCAATGGCAAAATCTTTTTTGGTCTCAAGCTCAAGCTGTCCGAGGTGCGGGATCCTGCCCATAAGGACTATTTCCCTGACTTTGTACGAAAAATTTATCGTCGTATCCTGTGATACAAAAGCGACCTGCCGGGCGAATTCCTTTCGCGGCATTGTGCGGATGTCCCGGCCCGCCAGGACGGTCCTGCCCTTATCGGGGACCAGGACATGCGTCACCAGGCGCAATAAGGTCGATTTACCGGAGCCGTTCGGCCCGATCAGCCCGACAAATTCGCCCTTTTCGAGCGACAGCGAGACATCGTTCACGACCGGCACATCGCCGTATCCGCCTGAAATGTTTTCTATGCTGAAAAATGCGCCCATGCCGTATACTCTTTTCCGGCCGGTATCGACTAACCGCCAACCGCTAATCGCTAGATAATCTTCTGTTTGACTTTCAGTAACACAATAAACACCGGCGCCCCGACAATAGCGGTGACAACGCCTATCGGGATCTCAAGCGGTGAAAAAGCCGCGTGGCCGATCGTATCCGAAAACATCATAAATGCCGCCGCGCCAAGACACGACGCCGGTATGAGGGCCTTATGGTTCGGGCCGACAATAAACCGCATCATGTGCGGGACCACCAGCCCCACAAACCCGATGATCCCGGCAATGCACACAAGGCTTGCGGTGATAAGCGCCGTGACCACAAGGAGCAGTTTCTTGACGGTCTCCGTATGTATGCCTAAATGGATCGCCTCTTCCTCGCCGATACTCATGGCGTTCAGGTCCTGGGAAAAAATATAGACAACAAAGATACCCAGGCCTACTATAATACTTACGGCCAGGATCAGCCTGAGGTCAAAGACTTCGAGGCTGCCCCAGATCCACCACATGAGGCCATGCAATGCTTCGTCCGGTGATATGGAGATCAAAAAGACCATGATCCCGGATAAGGCGATCGATACGATCACCCCGGATAAGATCAGCGAATGCGCAGGGATCTTTCCGCCCTGGCGCGCGACCAGATACACCAGGATTATGCTGGCAACGGCGCCAAGGAACGCGGCGACCGGAAAAAGGTCCTGCCCGATACCGAATATAGCCGCGCAAGCCGCCCCTAACCCCGCGCCGCTCGATGTTCCTAAAAGATACGGATCGGCAAGGGGATTGCGCAAGGTCGACTGAAGGACGATGCCGGAAACCGCCAGGCCGCTCCCGACAAGCACCGCCATCACGACACGCAGGAGCCGCAGCATAAGTATCGCCCGGTTCTCATCGCCCAACAGCTTTATAAACGGTATATCGGCCGAACCTTTTGATATGCCGAAAAAAATAGCGGCGATAAATATTACTATTAGAAATATAATCTTTTTCTTAACGGATATCTTCATAGTAACGGCTACTCGTGTCATTCTGAGCCCCGTAAACGGTGTTTTGTCCGATTCCCATACAACCTCTTGTGCAATTCCTCCAACCCTTCGACAAGCCGCGGACCCGGCCTTAAAAGCAGGTTCGGCACGATATCACAATAAATCCGGCCGTTCCTGAGCGCGGTAATGCCGTTCCATCCAAAACGTTTTTCGAGTATCTTTGCCGGAGCGCCTTTACTCATATACGCCAGGACAATGCATTCAGGGTCTCCGGCTATCACACGCTCAGGGCTCATCCCGCCGTATGGCCTGGGCATATCCGACGCAATGTTAATGCCCCCGGCCTCCTTTATCAACTCATCAAGGAACGAACCGCGGCCTGCTGTCGATAAAGGGCTGTACCAGATCTCGATATACATACGCGGCCGCTCTTTAAGCGGCACCCGCGAAACATCATCGGCCACCTTTTTAACGCGTTCCTTCATGATGCCGACAAGCGCGTGCGCCTCGGCCGTTTTGCCGGTAACGGAGCCGATCGTTTCTATAGATCTGAAAAGCTCCTTAAAATTCCGGGGGTCGCTTACCACGACCTTAAACCCGAGCTGCCGTAATTTCGTGACTGCCGGTCCCTGCTCAAGCCCTGTGCAAAAAATAACATCCGGCGTGACCTCGACGATCTTTTCGATATTCGGGGCGCTAAAGGTCCCGACCTTCTCTCTTGTCCTACATTGCTCGGGATAATCGCAAAACTGGCTCACTCCGACGATCTCTTTATCCAATCCCAACGCGAACAGGATCTCGGTAGTTGCGGGGGCGAGGGAAATCACGCGGAGGGGATGCGCCTCCTGGGCCAGCAGGGAGAACTGCCCCATGACTAAATATATACTTAAACATAACCCTAAAGAGTTTTTTAACCGTGTATATCTCATGCCAAATCCTCTATGCCGGTTAGGGGTGCGCCGAAGCGACTATATAAAAATGCCCATACAAACGCGCAATCCAGTTATGGGCATTTTTATCTACAGCGAGCGCGGGCCGCGCATGCCCGCGCGAGCGACAAGCGAAGGCGTGCCCCTAACCGGCCAGTGTACGTTACGTTTCAAAAAAACGCAACCAAACAAAAAACCCTTGGCGCGTGCCGACGGCAAACACCAAGGGTCAAGTTCCCTGTTTCACAAAACCCGGACGTGACAACGCTCTCACGGCGTTATCTTTGTATAGGCAGGTCTTCTGACTAAGGAGTCTTCCTACTCTCCGCAGCCTTCTCGCCGGATATTAAACCGGCAATGGCCCACATGCGAATTTCGTCATCCTCTACAGCGGCGGGACCGTTTTCTTTTTTCGCCCCTTTTCATCGAGCGAATTCGAAAATTCCCTTTTAAGCCCTTTCGGGCGCCTATACCGCACGATATTTCAAAGACTTCCTGATTATAGATTGGCTCGACTGCTATGTCAAGGGAATAGTTTCATGTACCTTAAGCCATCGCGCAACCGTAAAGATGGAAACCCCTTGTATCAGGACCGATATGAGGACAATAAAAAAAACAACGTTGAAAAGGATGACGGCATGGGTAATGCCTGCCAGGATCGGGAAAGTAGCCAGTATGATCGGCACTGCCCCGCGTAACCCGACCCAAGACACTAATAATTTTTCTCGGATCCCGAGCTTTGAGAAAACAAGCGTCATGAACACGCTTGCCGGCCGCGCGATGAATATGAGAAACATCGCTATAAAAAAGCCTTCGTCGCTATACGGCACGAGGTCCGACGGAAAAACCAAAAGCCCCAAAACAACAAACATGACGATCTGCATTAACCATGCCAGGCCGTCATGAAATTCTATCAGGTTGGCTTTATGGTTAAAATGCATATTGCCCATTACAAGACCGGTTATGTAAACCGCCAAAAAGCCGCTTCCGTCAAGGCTTGCCGTAAGACCGTAGGTCAGAAGCACCACGCCGATGCTTAAAACAGGGTAGAGCCCTTTAAAATCAAGGTTCAATTTATTAAGAGCGCCGACCGCCATTTTACCTATTAAATACCCGGTCAATCCGCCGATAACGAGCTGCTTTACGAACAAGAGAAGAAATGCCGGCCATGATTCTTTCGGATTCTGTAAAAGGAATATGACGCCGAAGGTCAGGAATACGGCCATAGGGTCATTGCTTCCGGATTCAAGTTCAAGAAGAGAATTCAATTCCCCTTTTAAACGGACCTTGCGGGCGCGCAGTATGGTAAACACCGCCGGCGCATCAGTCGACGAAACGATCGCCCCCAGAAGAAGCCCCTGCAGGAACGGGATCTTAAAGATAAATGCCGTGAAAAAGCCGACAAAAATAGCGGTAAAAAGGACCCCTAATACCGACAACGCTATCCCCTCGCCCAGCACCGGCCTGATACTTTTCCAGCTTGTGCCTATACCGCCGGAAAAGATGATCAGCGCAAGCGCTATAGTCCCGAAAAGCTGGGCTTCCCAGGCGTCGTCAAAATATATGCCGCCCAACCCCTGGCAGCCCAGAAGCATGCCGATGCCGATAAAAATGACTAAGGCCGGGATCGCGAACCGGTTCGCCACCTTACTGGCGAGGACACTCATAATAAGGAGGGCCGCTATACCGAATATGACGAATTCGGTGGGATATTTCATTTCGAACGGTGTCCCGGGAATAATGGTGTTCATGGGGATGAAGTTGTCCCGAAATCAAAGCATGGCTCGAATTTACTTTGTAAATTCTCGCTCATTGATTTCGGGACGTTTTTGCTCCCAGTTAAACTCTGGCAAAAACGGTGCCGGGGGAGGGAATCGGACCCCCCACGCCCGCCTTTTCAGGGCGGCGCTCTACCACTGAGCTACCCCGGCCTGTAAATTTTTCGAAGAAAAATTTACGTCCCGAAGCCTATTGCAAAAATGTCCTAAAATTTCCGCAGGAAATTTTACGGAGATTTTTGCAATGCTTAGGCGAGGAACAAATGCCAGTCTATTGTAATATAACCCGTCTATATTTGCAATCGTTTTATCATAAGGGCGGGTCACGGACCCGCCCTTACGCGCACTATCACCGGTACGCCGTTCCCTTAAGGGCCTCAACATACTGCTGTGCGGCAAACGCCGCAAGCGCTCCTTCCCCGACTGCCGTCGATATCTGCCGTAAGATCTTTTCACGCACATCACCGCAGGCAAAAATACCCGGCACAGATATCTGCATATTCTCTCCGGTCATTATGAACCCGGTCTTCGAAAATGTCCCAATATCCAGAAAATCCGCATTCGGCGCCATACCGACAAAAACAAAAACACCTTTACAGGGGATGGTTTCTATTTTTTCTGTTTTAATATTCCGGATACGCACCCCGTCAACCACCTTCACCCCGACTATCTCCTCAACGACGGAGTCCCAGTGCATTACGGTCTTTTCATTATTCAACACGCGGTCCTGCATGACCTTCGTCGCGCGGAGCCTGTCCCGCCGGTGGACCAGGTGGAGTTTGCTGACAAATTTTAAAAGATGCTCGGCTTCGTAGACGGCAGTATCGCCGCCGCCGACAAGGGCTATCTCCTTATTTTTAAAGAACGGGGCATCGCAGACACCGCAGTATGAGACCCCCCGTCCGGTAAACTCTTCCTCGCCTTTGACGCCGAGTTTTTTATACGAGGCACCGGTAGCGATTATAACGGAATG
>JAQURW010000105.1 GCA_028715425.1 Candidatus Omnitrophota bacterium | reverse complement strand
GATCTTCTCGGCCTTAGCTGCCTCGGCCGTCTGCCATCCGCGCCGCGCTGCCAGGAGCTTGTTCACTGTTTCTTTCGATAACGGGAGGATATCACCTTCGCAGGGGGCGCATCGTGACGGACCCGGCGACTTCACCGGAGACGCCGGCTTTTTGATAATGTCCGCCAATGCCTTGAGGGCGGCCTCGTAGTCGGGAGCGCTCGTCTGTTCCTTGACCACCTGGACATACCGCAGGACATCGTCCTTATCCACGATAAGAACGGCCCGGGCCACGAGATGCAGTTCCTTGATAAGAAGGCCGTAGTTGACGCCGAACGAAGAGAATTTATAGTCCGACGCCGTTACGATGTTTTTGATATCATGCGCCAGGCAAAACCGCTTCAGGGCAAAGGGCAGATCCTGCGATATCCCGACGATAACGACATCGGAGGAGAACACAGCCGCCCTTTTATTGAATTCCTTCACCTGAAGATCGCACACCGGCGTATCCAGAGAAAGGAAGGACGTGATGACCTTGACCTTTCCCTTAAAATCTCCCAGGCGCACCTCTTTTACGTCCGCCGAAACAACGCGGAAATCAGGAGCCTGCTGCATGACCTCTATCGGCCTGCCGACGAGCGTCATAGGCTGGCCTTTGAACAGAATTTCCCGGCGCATATTTTTCCTCCCCTTATTTAGCAACAGCAGTCCGCCATCCTCATGTTCTCCCCGCAGCAGATAATATCGCAGGCACCGCATTCGCACGCGCGGTCCACGGTCACCGCCATCCCGCAGGAATCACAAACATATTTTTCGCCCTTTTTCATCTTCAATTCTTTTTTTGCGCTTTTCGCCGTTGTCTTTTTTTTCATGACGCACCTCCTTAACCGGTTTTGTGTTATTTACCCTGTCTAAAAATATTCCTTAAAAACATCGTGGATATCGATATCCCCGATATCCCCATCGACCAGAGGCGGCAGGGTATCCACGCCGCTTTTTTCCCCATAGGATGCCTTTTCGTTACGATACATGATGCCTATCGGGATCCGGTCGCCCCACTCCGCCGCTTTTTGATAGGCCGACATTTTATCGGCGGGATCATAAGGGGATCCCTCGCCGAGCTTGTACACCCGTTTCGCATACCATTCATAGGTATTCTTTTTATTAAAGGTGACGCACGGCTGCAGAACATCGATCAAAGAAAAGCCCTTATGCCGCACGCCTTCGACGATCAAATTCGTGAGATGTTCGGACTCCGCGGAAAATCCGCGGGCAACGAACCCGCATCCCAAGGCGATCGCCATCTCCAGCGGATGCAAAGGCTCCAGGATAACACCGCCTACCTGGACCTTATTCTCAAATCCCGGATCGCTGGTAGGCGACGCCTGCCCCTTGGTAAGGCCATACACCTGATTGTCGTGGACAATGACGGTTATATCGGCGTTCCGCCGCACGTTATGCATAAAATGATTCCCGCCTTCGCCGTAACAGTCGCCGTCGCCGGTAGTCACGATCACGGTGAGGTTGCGGTTGGCAAGTTTCGCGCCTACGGCGGGCGGAAGGGCCCGCCCGTGAAGCCCGTTGAAACAGTTGCTCTTGATATAATGAGGGAGCTTGGCTGCCTGTCCGATGCCCGAGACCAGTAACACGTCTTTGGGCTTTTTATCAAGGAGCGCCAGCGCCTTCTTAAGAGCATTCAATATTCCAAAATCCCCGCACCCGGGGCACCAGGCTATTTCATCGTTACTCTTAAAATCGACCACGTTCATCGATCTGCCTCCCTTGGCATCCTGAGCGATCCGCCCTAGTATAAATGTCCGGCGGAACGCGAAGGATCTATCGTTAGATTCTTCGTCGACAAAAACTCACAACTTTTCCATAAGATAATCCAGATCAAAAGGCCTTCCGTCAAACCGCAACACCGCCCCATTGACCGATATACCGGTCTCCCGTTTTAAAAGCCTGCCGAACTGGGCGCCGGCATTGCCCTCAACGGTTAAAATATTTTTTGCGCCCTTTAATAACCGGGTCATTTCGCGGGCCGGGAACGGCCAGACTTGTGAGCAATGAATAAACCCTGTTTTACCGCCTTTCATCGTTTCGCTGGCTTCTTTCATGACCCCATAGGTCGAGCCAAAACCGATCAATATGCGATCGGCCCGATCTATATTATACGAGGCCGGTTTTTCGACCTCACCGGAAAGCCCCGCCGTTTTTTTGTATAACCTTTTTTCGACCATCGCGATACGGGTGGACGCATCTTCGGTAATGTGCCCTTCTTCGGTATGCTCGTCGCTGTCACAGTAAACCGGATCGTCTATCCACGACGGGACCGCGCGGGGCGATATGCCCGAGTCCGTCAGCTGATAGCGTTTATAATTTTTTACGGCCCCTGAATCTTCCTTTGAGACGATATATCGTTCAACCCTGGCCTTAGCGGTATCGAACGGTTCGATATCGCGGTACGAATCGGCGAGGTGCTGGTCAGACATGATCAAAACGGGTATTTGATATTTATCCGCGATATTGAACGCCTTAACGGTCAGATAAAACGCTTCTTCTATGGTCCCTGGCGAGTATACCGCGCGGCTGAATTCTCCGTGGCCCGAATGGAGAAGAAAATCCAGGTCCGCCTGTTCGGTCCTTGTAGGAAATCCTGTCGCCGGTGCCGGCCGCTGGACGCAGGCAACGACAAGAGGCGTTTCCACCATACCTGCCAGGCTTATCCCTTCGGCCATAAGGGCGAATCCCCCGCCCGAGGTAGCGGTCATCGAACGGACGCCGGCGTACGAAGCGCCGATAGCCATGTTGACAGCGGCGATCTCGTCTTCGGCCTGTTCCACGACGATACCGAACCGCTTGGCATAGTGCGCCATGGCATTCAGGATGCCGGTCGAAGGTGTCATAGGATACGCCGTATAAAACTTGCACCCTGCCCGTATGGCGCCGAGGGCTATCGCCTCATTGCCGTTCATAAGGAGCGTTCTCCGCCCGCCTCCGGCCGGCAGCGCTATCCGGTCCTTTTTCGACCGTTCGCGGACAAATTCAAAACCGGCCTTTGCCGCCGCGACATTCTGTTTAATGATCTCTTCTCCCTTATTCGAAAATATATCCCTGACGATCTCCTCAACATACGTAAAGGGCGTTCCGGTCATTCCGACGACAGCTCCGCAGGAGACCGTATTGATAAACAGGTCTTTGCCGCCGGCCCTGACCGCCAGGTCATGGAACGGTATATCGAATAGGCGGGTATCGTTTTCGGTAATACCGGATTTTGCCTTATCAAGGAGGATGCTTCCGCCTTTATGCAGGGCTTCCTTATGTAAGGCGACGCTCTTTTTATTCAGGGCAACCGTAATATCCGACATCAACCGGTGCGTGAACATTTCACGGTTTGCTATTCTGATCTGGAAAAAATTGTTGCCGCCGCGTATCCGCGACATATAATCCTGGTTCGCGAATATATGGAAGCCGGCCTTTTTAAATATCCGGGCGAGCGCCATCCCTACCGTCTCGATACCCTGCCCCGCTTCGCCGGCTATTCTGATCGTAAGCTCTTCTCTCATATTATTCCATGACCGCTATTGCGTTAACGGGGCATTGGCTCGCCGCGTTTTTGCATAGCTCTCTGGCCTTGTCGGGCACAGGATCGGCATAGGCAACCGCCTTATCGCCTTCCATACGGAACACGTCCGGACAGATCTCTGTGCATAAGGTACAGCCGATGCAGACGTCCGGGTCAACAGTCGCTCGCATAAGTATCCTCCCTCATTTGCTTTATCCGTTATCGCGGTCTTTTAACTCACTTTTAAATCTTTACTGCCCTGCCACAGGCCGTGGATATTGCAGTAACTGGCGGCATAAATGACCCCTGCCTTATCGGTCTTGAAACTCAAGCTCGCTTCGGGATGCGTATAGACCGAGCTTGTATCCGGCCCCTGTACCGAAGAACCGTGGCTCGAAAATTCCACGCGGCCGATCTGGTACGGGAATTTTTCACCTTCAGGATGAAAATATATCGCGACCCAGCAAATATGATGTTCGGTTTTATTGGGGTGGGCGATCTCTTTTCCGACGGTAGCGGAGATCTTAACAATCTCTCCTTTTTTCGCTTTATCCGGCGCATCGATCACCGGCACATGTTTTTCGGCCTTCCAGTCGGCGCTTTGAAGCAGGTCTTTAAATAATGGCATGCTCGGTTCCCTCCTTTATTAGTCCCCCAAAAGCACGGTCAACTCGGCGACATGTTCTTCCTCATCGAGAATGACATGGCGTATTTCGTGCTCAAGGGTCTCAAACTCGTAGGGCAGGTCCTTTTTGGCGTCGACCACCTTTTGATAGATCTCCTTATAAAAGTCGATCGCCTCTTTTTCGCCCTTCCTGTTTATCTTGAGTATTTCCGGAACCTCGGACGCCCGATGGGTCGGCGCCATGCCCATGCTCGGTTCTCCGTCAAGGTAGTTTCCGATAAGGTTCCTGAACTTTTTCTCATGCTTTTCTTCGTCCGAGGCGATCTCCGTCAGGCGATCGATTATCTTCTCGGCGTTAAGCCCCTTTATCAGCTCCGCATGGCAAAGATACTGGATCCGCGCGGCGTGTTCCAGCTCAAGGGCCTTATTCAACATCCCGATAAGTTCTTTTTTTACTGCTGCCATAATTCACCCTTCCTTTCGTCTTTGGTTATCATATGTTCGGCCAATGCCTCTTCGATGTAAAATATCACATCGACGGGGTTAAAGGGCTTTTTGAGGCATTTCCGTATCCCGCACATCTCCATAAGCTGGACGTATTCGTTCCCGAAAAAAAACCCGGACATCGCAATAATAGGCGTCTTCCGCAACGTAAAGTGGCTCTTCATATCATCGGCAACCTGAAAACCGTTTTTAAAAGGCATCTTGAGGTCCATAAGGATTATATCGGGTTTTAATTTAACGGCCACATCCGTTGCCATGAGCGCATTTGCCGCAGAGATCGCTTCATAACCGCTTAATTCGAGTATCTCTTTGAGCTCACTGAGAAATTCTTTATCGTCATCGATGACCATTACCTTCTTTTTTTTCGATTCTACCATGATATCCCCCGCTTGTCGTTTGGCATAATAAATGTCTTACCGACCGTGTATAAATAAATGTTAGCTTATGATACTCTCTTTTAAAAAATTGTACATGGTGGTGCTCCACCTTTTTTTGACTTATATCCACCCCGGCAAAAACTACACAAGGGCCTTAAGCATTCCGAGGAGGGTCTCAATATCGATCGGTTTTTTTATAGCGGCAAACACCAGGTCATGGACGTTTTCTTCCCGTAATATCTTTTCGATGAACGGCCTGCCGCTTATGACTATGACGACACTCCGGGGGTTCTTTTGCTTTGCCTGTCGAAGAAGATCGACGCCGGTCAACCCCGTCATCTTGTAATCGAGGAGATAGATATCATAGGTATTCTCGCGTATCATTTGCGACCCCTGAAGGCTGTCGGATACATGTTCTACGCAGTATCCTTCATCACACAGGATCTCGGCTGTCTCTTCTGCCAACGCGGCATCATCATCGACTAAAAGGATTTTTTTCAGCATTTTTTAGACACCTCATCGGGGATATCCGTGCCCGCCCCGATACGGGGCAATGTCACCTGTATCGTCGTCCCCTTATTTTTTTCGCTTGCGACATCGATCCTGCCGCCGTGCAAACGCACTATCTGCTGACAAACGCTCAACCCCAGACCGGTCCCCTTTGCCTTTGTGGTAAAGAAGGGGTCGAATATCTTATGCAGATCTTCTTTATCTATCCCCGCGCCGTTGTCTTGGATGGAAACCCTGATCGCCCCTTCCGCGACTTTCCCGGTTATCGTGATCGTACCTTTATTGTCCACCATCGCATCGAACGAGTTACTTAAAAGATTGGCAAACACTTCTTTCATCTGGAGGACATCGGCCTCGAACGGTATACCCTGAAGGGCATCGATATCTTTCCTGACAGAAACGGTGTGTTTGGAAAAATGATCCACCGCATGCGCAATGCATTCGTTAAGTATATCGTATATATCCGCGCTGCTCGGGTTAGGCGACTTTATACGCGCATAGTATAAAAGGTTATCGATGATCTGTTCGCTCTCGGATAACTTTATATCGATATTATTTAAATGCTTTTCGAGCGCCGGGTTCCCGGCTTTTCGTTTGATATTATACGATGCCATTTTTATGGCGGCCAGAGGGTTACGCAGCTCATGCGCGACGGTCGCGGCCAGGGTCCCGATATCCGACAGGCGTTTTTTATCGATAAGATCGCTCTCGGCCTTTATTAATTCGGCGGTGCGCTCTGCCACTTTCGCCTCAAGCTCATTGTTCGTCCTCCGCAAGGCCTCTGTTATCCTCTTCCGCACGGTGATATTCGCGCAATAAATACATATGCGCTTCATATCAGGGACGTGGCGAAAGGTCTGTTGAAACCAGGTATCGTTGACAAAGACCTCCCGTATGGCCGCTCCTTTATATCCTTTTTGAAAAGCATCGAGCACCGATGCAAGCCAGGGAAAAAATTCATGCTGCATATCGGCCTTGTCTAACGATGCCAGGAGTTTTTCGGCAGCCGGGTTCTGGTAAAAAACGGTCCCCTCATAATCGACTTCCACGATAGGATTGGGGTCAAGTTGAGGATAGGCGGCAAGCCTGGTTATTTCCCTTTCGATATCCTTACGCCTGGTGATGTTACTGAGCGCCAGGATCGCATGTTTTTTCCCGTCGATACTAACGGGATCTGCGCTGATATCAAGCCACAAATGAAGCGGTTCCCCTTTTATCACCAAAACCGTTTCCGCCTCTATGCCATGGACCGGCTTACCTGAACGTATCACGGATTCGAACGCGTTACGTATAGCGCAGGACCGGCAATTGAGCGTATGCCCGCATCCGGCGGGATCGGCAAGCGCGTGGATGCACCCTAACGCGGAACCGGGTTGCGCGTCAGCAAGCAGAGAGAGATCTTTCCCCACCCAGGACCGGACCGCATTATTGACACGCTTAATGCCGCCCTGCTGATCGATGAGGAGCATCCCTATGCTGACACAATCAAAAATCCTCTGCAGGTTCCCCCGTTCGTTGGCCAGGGTTTCTTTAACTTGTTTATGTTCGGCGATCTCACGGTTCAATTCGTCACGGGAAGCAGTGATCTTTTTCAGATCGCCGGTCATTTTATCGAATGACCTCGACAGTTGGCCTATCTCATCCCGCGAATCTATGGTAACTTTATGATCGAGATTCCCGCTGCCGATTATTTCGGCGTCTTTCGAAAGCTTTTTTATCGGCGCAGAAATAGACCGGGCCAGAAAAAACGCCGTCACGCCGCTCAGGATAAAAACGACTGATAAGATCAGCATTATCAAGTTTCTCAGCATGACAACTTCGGCAAAGGCCTCTTTGGCATCGATCTTGGCCACCATACCCCAACCCACGGCAGGCAAATATCGCCAGGCCGCGATAACTTCGTTACCGCGGTAATCAATCGATCGGCCGTCCCCGTTGGATCCTTGCGCGGCTTTTTGAATGGGCACGCCGGTCGTATCGCCGATATCGATATGCCGCTTGAGGGCAGCTTCGGGATCATACCTCAGGGGATTTAAGAATACTACCTGATCCCCGATCTTTTTTCCGATCAGCGTCTCGCCTGTCTGTCCCAGTCCGGTCGTATCCTGAATAAGCGTATACAGGGGCCCCATGTTCATTTCAAAGGCGATAACCCCGACCAGGGTACCGTAACTATCGGTTATCGGCGCGGCGATATCCATTTTGAGGCCGTTCGTTAAAGGGTCAAAAAAGACATCCGATAACGCGATACTGTTCTTCGCCTCACGAAAGGCCCGTTGCGCTTCATCAGGGAGAGCCGCCTTTGGCAAAGCAGACGGATCGGTTGCGTAGATAATGTCCCCCTCAAGGCTGGCCAGTATAATATTGGACAGCCTTAAGATCGATTGCATCTCTTGAAGCTGAACATCGAGGATTTTTTTGGCCGTAAGGCGTTCCGGGGCTTCCGGTTCCCGGGCATATCGTATCAGGACAGGAAAGTTTTTCTTGACGTTATATAACCCCTGGGCTATTTTTAGCTCCGCCTTTAATCCGGCAATATACGTCTCGATCCGGTCCGCTTTATACACGATTATGTTCCTGAGGTCGGAGAGCCGGTCAGCCTCCAGGTAATTTCCATATCTATTGAAGCTTAAAACACCCACCAGGCACGCCGGGATAAGGGAGAGCGCCAGAAAAATAACCGTGAGTTTGGACCGTATTAACATAGAAGCCCTCCGGGGGTTACCGTTGTTTTTTCTTACGCATTTTATTACGGTATTCCGTCGGGGTCTTACCGGCCGATCTCTTGAATTGCCGGATGAACGATTCAGGGTTCTCATACCCCAGTTTATCCGCGATCTGATTTACGGTATAAC
>JAQURW010000104.1 GCA_028715425.1 Candidatus Omnitrophota bacterium | reverse complement strand
ATAACGTTCATTATACGGTGTATCGATAGTGTCGATGAGATAATGTCCGATCTCATGGAACAGGGCAACCGGGTTTTCGGCGAGATTTTCATGCAGGACTATCGCTTTGCCTTCTGGCAACGCAAAACCGAGGACATCGGCGATAGGTTTTTTGAAGGTATATAAATCAGGCCTATCGACTCCTGCAGGCGGCGATTTCTCGAATAATGCAAGCATGCCAAGGATGATTTTCTTATAATCATCGTTCATATGGTACATTTCATCAAGCTGCCTTTTAAGCTCACGGACCGGATCGATGTTGCTCTTTGCAAAATGTGAAACCCCGAGTTTTTTGCTGTTATAGACGTCCGTTATGACGCATGTGCCCTTTCGTTTACTGCCTTTGCCCGTAAATTTAACCCTTCGACGGTCAACTACTCCGACCTTGCCAATCTGGCCAGAAACCTCTTTGCCATTGCGGCTGTATAAAGCTTCTAGCGCCTTTGATATCTCTTCTTCGCGGCTGATTAACTCTTGATCGTGTGTGAAGCTTGCGTTTTTTAGTGCCCATAGCGTGGCTTCAGGCAATATATAGCCAGCAGCCGCGAGGGTATCAAGGATATCCCCGCCGGTTTTTTTCGCAACATTATAAGCCGTCATGATCTCGATCATGGACATGGCCGGTATCTCCCGATGATCCGTAATCTTCCGAAATTCTCTGATATAGTCGCCTGCCGAATTTATCCAACGGTTGTCCTGAATTAATGCTTGGTACCGAAGTTCGTCCCAGAGCGGCCATTTCCACGCAACCGGACCGCCCTGTTCATAGACATACTGCACACCATAATATTTCTCGGGATCTTTGCAAAAGACCCATCTCATGTGCCGAAATTGATGGAACCATTCTATCGGATTAAACGTGTCAAACCCCGATTTAAACGTATAGGGTTCCTTATTGCCAACAGGAGGTATCATTTCCCCGGTAACGGTAAGCATGGTGTCCAACAATCCATCACGCCTGGTTGTAAGACTCGGCACACCGTAGGAATGTGCCTCACGCTGGCCCAAACCGCCCGGCTCAAACCTGGACGGCATACCGAATACCGTTGACCCTGAATAGATCAATTCATAGTCCTCATCAGACGGCGATACAAATTTATCAAGATAAACAAACCGTCCGGGATAACGTGCCGCTAGCGCTCGTAGGTCATCGGCAAAATATCCAAAGCGCGATTGGCTACTGCCGGCAATGACAAACTGAATATCATCATGAAAAGCCATCAACACGTCAACAGCCGTTAGCCACCTTAGTCCGTAGCGTTCCGCATGAGCACGCAATTTACCCTGGGCATAATCATCAAGCTTGTCTTTGATATGCATACCTTCGAATAATTGGCCCGGGAAATGCCTCAAAAATTCCGGCTGGTCGTCTTTATCCCAGATATAATTAATCAAAAGTTGATACCCTTTCTGTTCATCGACACGGTGGAGCATCGAGTAGATAAACGCATCCTCGTTTTGGTTCAACCCCATTTTCTTTTGAAGTTTCTTTTTCTGCACAGGCTGGATATATTCAAAGATCATTTTCGCAAAAAGTCTACGCTCCTTCTCACGGCCTATCTCAAGAAGGCTTCTCGCCGCCTGCGATGGGTCAGCCATGATCCTTGCCAGAACATCTTTGTATTCTTCCTCACCTGCCTGCCATTCCCTATTCGCGAAATCGTTCGCAATGTGCGTTTTTACCTCATCATCCTCGGTCAGCATTTTTTTAAAAAATGTCCGCTGCCGACCCATCTCATCAAAAGCATTCGGGATCCCCGCCACACGGCCGCCCGACGATATTTTCTGCATGACTGTCCATGCAAATCTTCCGAACTCTGGATTATCATATTCACGCACCATACGCAGCAAATACGGGTTGCTGACCCCGATAGCCTCGTCGGCGGTGCATACAGACGTATTAAGCGGATTGATCTCGTCCGGACGGCCCGGAGTAAAAAGCCCCGGATACGGCGCGTCGACATTAAGCCTTAGATCATATAGTATCCTGTCCAGCGTCATCTGGCTCGTCGACATGGCTTCCGAATTGATACGGCCCTGGTGGTCATGGTAGCCGGAATGTATAACGGTAACGGTCCTGGTTTCTTCCTGCCGGCCGTCTTCTTCCCATGTAAAGTGCGGGTCGTCGGAAAGATTGATACCGTCGAAACGGCAGGACGCAAATTTACTATGCGAATAGAGCCCGATATAGCCTGACCCCCAATCGTTCGATACGATAACCTTGGGATAAATGTTATAAGCCTCTAGGGCCTGTAGCGCGCCCTGTGAAAGAACTCTCGCGAAACGAAGTCTTCCACGGTCATTCGAAAAAACCTCATTCAACGAATGCATATATTCATAATTCTGCAAAAAGACCGCACGCACCCCGTCTATTACGGTCTGGTAAGCATACACATCTGTTTTATCTTCCGTCCCCGTACCGAACAGCACATCGAACCTCTGTGTGCGCGCCTCATCAAGATGGCATTTATTATATGCTTCGCTGTGCTCATTCGCAAAAAGGGGTGTTACCACCGTGACATCAATGCCGAGTTCGGTCAATGCCTTGGCAAAATCTGTGACAAAGAGCGATACCCCGCCCATCCTGCTGTTTTTCCAATTTGATTCCATAGAGACAAGGACAACCTGTCCGACCTCTGCCCCCCGCATAACCTTAAGCGCTGTTTCACTTGTCCTGGCAGAGCTTCTAAGAGACACAGCTGCAATATACTGTAACCAATGGTAGAGAGTTTCTTTAAGCTCCGGATGATAGAGCATAACATCACCGAACAGAACAGATAGATCGACCGGCCGGGTGTCGTCAGCAGGGTCAATGACCGAAACAAGTGTTTCGAAAAATCCTTCAAATTCCTGCCGGTTGTTTTCCCGGGCAATACGCACGATCTCGTTAACAATAAAACTCGATTCGACCCGCCTTTCCCTGCTGAATTCCTGATAACGCATAAGAGCGCACCTGAGGAGCGAGCAATACGTATTTTCCCGATTATCCGCTGATACCTCGGCCTTTTCCCACCGGATAGACCAATTAGTAAGGTAGCCATTTTCGCGCGGCAATATCAGCTCGCGAAGTTCACGGCCGTTTACGGTGCCTAGTGCGCGGGACTCATACCCGGCATCGCTCGTATAGGCAACGATACTATACACGCCATGGTCATCAATAGGCCGGTTCCTGTCAAATGATGCGATAAAAGATTTCCGGTCAGGAGCGCTTAAATATTCATTGAACACATTGTTATAAGCCGGCAAACCCGCCCCTAACCACTCGTCATAAACAGCCCAATCTTCGTCAGAGACTTTGCCGGCTTCTGCCATGGCGGCGTCGATCCGGCGTCTGAGCGGCCAGACACCCCACCGGTCCGTTGACAGATAGTACTCGTGGATTTTTTTGTATTCCGCTTCCACGTCATCCCATGAGACATCGCTGCCGCTCTGTATCCTTGCCAGGAGGGCATTCAGTATCTTCTCTATGCTCGAACCGTCTTTGTCAGGGGACCTCCTGTTTTTCTTTCCGCCAAACATGACATAGTTGAATACTTCAGCGACGTCAGGATCCGCGAGGTAATTCCTCTGATGCGGCGTGACCCGGTCTTTGGACAGACAGTCCCTGCCATTCTCCTTCAGCGCCCGATCTATCTGTAATAGAGATCTGCACAGCCAGCGGATTAGAAGTCCGCTCTGATGCGGATCACGTTCTCCGGTCGGGCTGAACTCTGTCGACGCAACATCTTTAAGCGTTTCTTGCAAGAACTGCACCGAGAGAGGTTCTTTGCTCTCTGCGATAAGGCCACAGTCGATATCCGCAAGAGCCGCACAGGCCGCGTTCGCGGTCCCTATGCCTGTCGCCCATTGCCGCAATAGCTCCATAGAATGTTCTTCATGCCCTTTCGCAAGCAGGCAGGTATTCGCTTTTCCCAGGACCCTTATCAGGCCTTGCGCATCGTTGGGCCACCCCAGAGAACTCTTCACCGCTAACGGTACTGTCCCTTCGATGTATTTGATCCATTCGATCGCAAGATCCGGTTTACCGGCTTCGACAGCAGCCTCAATGAACTCAGCCGCACTTTCAAGGACCTCTTTTTCAATACCTTCCCGTCTGATCACATATTCGGGCTTAAAGACCGATGTCTGTGTTTTACCTTTCTTGATCAAAGCTGTCTGGAGTTTTAACTGCGCGACAAGAAGCGGGTTGACGATATACCTGGTGATATGCCATTGCATGTCACCCCACTTACTTTTAAGATATACGGTGCCGTCCCTAAGCCCTCTGACAAGAACATCCAGGTCCTGCTGAAGTCTCTCCAACCGCGCCAGATAGTGCGGATCTTTATCGGCAATGATAAAAGCCTCATCGACCGCCATCATGCCGTCTATAAGACCATCAAAATCCTGTGTCACATGGCTTTTGTCGGTATTGATGAGCGTGTCATAGTTCTTATCGAGAGATTTCTCCAGGACCGAAAGGTCCATCTTGTCTGTTGCTCCGGTCTTTATCATCGCGGCATAAACGGCCCCAAGAGCGCGGGCGAACATGGAAAAAGAGGAGTTTTGCCGGCCGATCATCTCGATGATCGCCGGTACGGAAACAGCCTCCCTGCCCTGCTCTACCAACGCGATATTGATATCCCTGACTGCGTTGATAATGGCATGACTTGCCCCCCGGGGATAGCTCAGGAGAGAGTGCAGGGTATCGAGTATCTTAGGTTCCTTGCCTCGTTTTATCCGTACAATCTCGATCCTACGGAACCAATCGGCTGCATCCTCCTCTATATCATAGTTCCCGTCCCATAGATGCATATGCTGTTGGAACAGCCTCTGGATGAAGTGGCTGGGAGAGGCAGGTGAAGGTTGAGGTGGGGAATCAGCGACTTCAGCTGATAGTTCGCCGGTTGCAAAAGCTATACGTATCTCCCGTTCGCGCTTTTCAGGTTCCCAGAAAATATCCGTAAAATAATTGAACCGGTGCCGCGCCATGACTATCTCGATAGCATCGCGGAAGGCCCTTTCTGCGGGAGTCAATCCGGCCTCTGTCACATATTTCTTTTTGGAAATGATGATAAGCTCACAGCCTTTGGCAACCATGTCGTTCAGGCGGATATCGGCCGGTAAACCGGCTGCGGAAGGGCATAATAGCTGATAGGTTTCCCGTATTTGGGCGTCTGAAAGTATTATATTTTTGATATCGCTGTACTTACCGTGACCGCGTCTGGCGATAATCTGCATAACGGCCTCGACTTCTTCGTGGATGATAGCTCGGAGGAGTTCGAGGTCGTTGTTCTTGACCGATTCAGAAACAATTATTTTGCCTTCGGGGCGTAAAACAGCTTTGGCAGAACCATGCCTTTCTAAGATGGCCTTTGCATCGTCCGATCGTGCCCATACGATACGGCCTTCCAGATTGGCATACGCCTTTACCCATTCCTGCCGCACGCTCGCGCGTTCGCTCCCCAGCCACGGCGCCAGGGCATGGGCTTCGTCGGGCATGATGGTGCTCGTGATCAGAAAGGCACACAGCAAGATCCATGTGCCGAGGCGTCTACATTTCGTATTTTTATTGTGATAAAACATGCTACGCGCTCCTCAAAAACCTAAGAACCCTGGCAAATTTCTTCATATGCTCATCCGGGCCGTACGGCGTTATCTTGGGTATGATGGCGAAGATGAGGCTCCCTGCTTCTTCGCTCACACTTTCGATCGGAAAATCATCAGCTTCTTTTCTCATTTTTTCCACGATCGCGTGTATATCCCCTTCCAGAAATTCTTTTATCATCGATAACGCCACTATTTCGATAAGCGGATAATAATAATTGGTAAAACCCTCTCCTTTTTCATCGATATACGAAGGCCTTATTGCCGCGCCTAAAGCGGCTATCGACCGGGCGGCTTCGGCGTTATGGCGCGCAACGACAAATATGTAATTCTTGTCTTTATTGTTCCTCTCGTCTCCGTTCATTTTCTGTTCATCGAGTTGCGCCTCCAGGTCTCCGGCATCCGCAAAAGGTTTCAGGACAATGAGATTATTTAAGAGATTTGCCCGTTGGGGAAAATCGCGGATCATTTTTCTTTTCCATTTTTCGATATGTTCCATGAACAGGCTGAGGTCAGAACCGTTCATCCCAAGGCCGTTCTGGACGGCAATAACAACTTTTTTCCCGTCAAGCTCATACGATTCGAGCGCGATCTTAAAGATTTTAGCAAGATTCTCTTCATTCGTGATATCGCCCAAGAAGGTGTTTATAATATCAGCCCTTGTCCCGGGAGTTCCCTGCGAAGAGGACAATCCGGACTTCACGGCAGGAATGCCCGCGAGCATAGGTTGTGGCTCATCTATATTCCCGGCAAAGCGCGCGATCTCCCTCTCCCGTAAGACGCCATGCAGGATCTTTGCCCTGACAACACTCGTATATTCTTCTGTTTTACCGGGATCGCTCTGTATGACCGGGTCGATGTCATCGGGCCATGCTGCAACGGCCATGGTGTCGGATCTGGCCTTTTCAACCTTTCTCATAACGGCAATCTCCGCCTGGCCGATACTATGCATAAACTTTTCCTTGCCGGCCCCGCGCCAATAGCCATCCAATCTCTCAAACTCCTCCTGACTGAATACTTCCAGAAAGGCATTATGGTACTCAATGTGGTGTCCTTTCACAACGGCCGTGATATCACCCTGATGTGCGCCGAAATAGCCGACATCCAGAGCCAGGCTTTTAAGCCAGAGGCGTTCGGCAACAAGTTTTGCCATGAGCTCCGCCTTCGCAGAATCGCGGCCGCAATGTGACCGGATCCTCGGCTCCTTACGCGCCGTTCTCAGGTATTCCACATAATCGACTATCCGGTGTTCGAGATATTCCATAGTATGATCGTTGATGCACCCGATGGAGAGGCTCAGCTCCCTGCCGTTCGAAGATAGTACCATATCGTCCGTTTCGACCTCTTCCCGCACGTGAAGCATCATGTCATGATTGATAAGGTACTCAATGGCGGCAAGGGAAACTTTGGTCATAACCAAGTTAACGGTATCAGGCGACAATCCCGTTTGCTCCAATTGATACCTCAATTCTTCCTTACACGCTATTTCATGGAACCTGTGCTTCGCCTCCCTTACAGCTTTTGCGTATCCGGCAGCGTTCATCCGTGATGCCCACTCCAGAATCCTGTCACCGAGACGGTTCGAAGCTATCTCCTCTTCGGTAACCTTGATCTCGTGCCGGGCAAAGCTTATCCAACTGGCCAATTCCGATTTTTCGTGTATCGCCTTAGCGCGGGAATGCGCATATACGGTAAGTGCGTTCCTGCCCGCATGATTAAAGTCGATCTTATCTCCGGTAATAACTAAGATATCATAGGGTTCCGTCTGTTTGGGGTGCCTTTGGCCGTTGGCAAGCCCGTTAAGCGTTACTTCGACTGTTTCAATTCCGAACGTGACCTCTTTTAGCCCGTTGATCTTTAACGATAACTCCTTACAGTTTTCTTTTTCGCATATAAGTTTCACGGCTTTACGCAGATCATAGTACCGTTTGCCCCGGTGCATATAGGTCGGGATATCGGCCGCACCCATTATCTTGTTCCATTTCTTAGCCATTGCCAGGGCGATCCGCGCCATCTGTTCTCCCAGCTTTCCTTGCCTCTCTTCATGTTTTTCACGGCTTATCAGTTCCTTTTCGCCGTACGCTGATATGGTGGGGTCGAGAGAGCCGGCATCCTGCACATAGGTTTCCATATCCAGATCGAGCCCTTTAAAGACCCCTTCCATTTCTCGCATAACCTCGCTTGAAATCTGTTGTATCCTCGACCTGGAAACCGGCGGATCAAACATCCTGCCGACTTCATCCATGCTGTGTTCAACCCCGATGCCAAACATCTTTGGAAGAATATACGATTTTAAAACATCTATCCGACTCTGGGCCGGGTCCTTCCAGGTTATTCGCAGTTTCTCGACCGTCAATTCTATAACACGTTTTATCGCGTCCAATCGTTCCATTCGCCTGCCCGGCTCTTCATCGGCCGCAGCCAGTCCGGCTTCAAGAGTAGAACCGCTCTCTCCCTTATCGCTTCCCGGATAAGCAGCATTCAATGACAGGACACCAAACATCGCCTCTCTGAGCCATGCAATGCGTTCTATGTCGATGCCGAGTTTTTCGGCAATGGTGAAATTATCCAGAGTCTTTTTAAACGGATCTATAGCATGTTTTCGACATAATCGTTTAAAATTATTTATTTCTATTCTGACATACGCAGGGACCCGGATTGTATCTTTTTGAGCATACACATATGTCTGTAGTATTCCATGTATATAGGGATAAGCATACGTCGAGAATGCCAGTCCTCTTTGCCCCTGCCATCGTTTTTCTCCTACGATATCAGAGAGCGCCATATTCCCCTGCTGTATAAGGTCCATCATATCCATACCCGCCCACCGGAATTCTTTGGCAATCGACACCACCAACCTGAGATTTGAATGCAC
>JAQURW010000103.1 GCA_028715425.1 Candidatus Omnitrophota bacterium | reverse complement strand
GATTTGTATTGACAGCGGACGGCGTTATCGCCACCAATTATCATCTGATCAGGGGCGCAAGCGCGATAATTATCAAATTTCACGACGGACGCGTTTTTGACAAAGCGGATGTCCTTGATTTTAACTCAAAGAAAGACCTTGCGCTTATAAAGATCACCGCAAGCAGCCTTAAACCGGTCGTTCTCGGCGACAGTGACCGTATAACCATCGGTCAGCGGGTGGTGACCATCGGCAACCCCATGGGCCTGGAGAGCTCTATTGCGGACGGGCTCATTAGCGCCGTGCGCATGCTCGACAATAAGATCAAGGTCTTTCAGATCAGTGTGCCGCTTTCCCAGGGCTCAAGCGGCGGGCCGCTTTTTGACCTGAACGGGGAGGTGGTCGGGATAACGACCATGGCGTACGTGGGAGGGCAGGACCTCAATTTTGCGATGCCGGTCAGTTATTTAAAGCGCATGTTAATCGGGACGCCGTATGCCGCGCGGCAGAATTTTATGCCTGCATATGCGACGGATAAGCAGGCAGTTAGTCCGGCGTTATTGCCGGAAAAAAAATATATCCTCTATAGTGTCAGGCCGCATGATACGCTTTTCGGCCTTTCGCGGAAGTTCAGCACCAGTGTCAGCGAAATACAGGCCCTGAACAAGCTGAAGACGCCGGTGATCTATGTCAAACACCGGATCAAGATCCCGCAATCCGATTGAGAAGGTAAAGGACAGCTATGAAAAGGGCGCGCCGAACAGTTTCGAACAGGGGAAAGGCACGGTTAACGACCGGGGTTTTTCACCGTATCTCAGCTATTCCCCAAAAAGAATGGGACGCGGTATATCCCGATGCCCTCGAAGGGTACTGTTTTTTTAAAGCCCTGGATGAATCGGGCCTGGACCAGTTCCAGTTCTTTTATATAACCGTGCGCGAGCGGGGGCGGATCGTCGGGGCCGCGCCGTGTTTTTATATGGACTACCCGCTTGAAACGACGGTCGACGGCAAACTTAAGGCATTGATCGTGAAGGTCCGGAAGGTCCTGCCCCGTTTGTGTTCCCTGAGGGCCGTTGTCGCCGGTAATCCCACGGGTCCGCTAAGGATCGGTGTGGCCGATGACCGTGAGGATGTGTTCGCCGCAATTACCCGGCGCATGGAACGGATCGCTCATAAGAAGAGGGCCTCTATCGTCGCGTTCAAGGACCTGGACAAAAACGCCCTTCGCCTCGGCAGGACCATCGAGCGGCACGGTTTTTTTTGTTATGAAAGCCTTCCGTCGACCGAACTTGATATACGGTTCGATACCTTCGAGGAATATTTAATGACCCTGGGGGCTACCTCCCGGGAAGGTATCCGGCGGAAATTCAAGAAAGTCGACGGCAAGATCGATATAGGCCTGGATATAACGCGCAGATTATCCGACGATGAGCTGGGGCGCGTTTATAACCTGTATCTTCAGACCGTCGAGCGGAGCCAGACGCAGTTCGAGGTCCTGCCCGAGCGTTTTTTCAAGGTCATATCCGACACTATGCATAACGAGGTCCGCTATTTTCTCTGGCGCTCAAAGGGGGTTATCGTAGCCTTTGCGCTCTGCCTTGTTTCGCGGGACCGTTTTGTGGATTTTTATCTCGGTTTTGACTATTCCATCTCTCTCGATTATAATCTGTACTATATCAGGATCAGGGATCTTATCGCGTGGTGTATCGCCCACGGGATAACGCTGTTCGACATGGGGTATACCGGCTATGAGGGAAAACGGCGGCTCGGGTTCCGCATGGTCCCGCAATATCTTCTGGTCAAACACCGGAACCCGGTCCTGAACCCTTTATTTAAGATGTTATGCGAGCTCCTGAAACCGAAAAATTATTACGACGTGATCAAGGACAGGGATACCGCGGATACGAAGGGTAAAAATGAAAAAAAGCCCGCTTACGTTTAAAGTATTCCTTCTTATTATCGCCAATGACGTATGCGACGCCATCGTCCAGGCGCTGTGGAAAAAAGGGACCCTGGATGCCGGGATATCCGATGTATCGTTCCGGAATGTCGCGGAGTTCATTTCGCTCAACGCCTCGTCCGTGTATATCTGGCTTGGCATCGTTATCTATGTGCTTAATTTTTTTATCTGGGTCCTTATCCTGTCGCGGGTCGAACTGAGCGTTGCCATGCCCGCCGGAAGTACGACCTATATCATGATACCGCTCATCGCTATTTTTTTCTTCAAGGAGCAGGTCAGCCTCCTCCGATGGATCGGCATCGCCTTCATCATCCTCGGTATATTTGTGGTCTCAAGGAGCCGGCCCCACCATGACCCGGGGCCCGCGGCCCGGGAGCCCGGCGGAGGTGCCGGATGATAAAGGCAGTCATTCTTATAATAATAGCTGAGTTATGGAATGCAGCCGGGCATGTCCTCTTTACCAAAGGCACAAATACCTTGCCCGATATGCCGCGGGTGACGGTTGAAGGAACGATGCGGTTCTTCCGCGCTGTTATCAGACAGCGGTTTATATGGGTCGGTATGATAACGCTTACCATAGGGCTCCTTATCTGGATCATGGCGCTCGCGCATGCCGATCTCAGTTATGTATATCCGATCGGGAGTTTTCAGTATGTGGTCATACTCGTCGCGGCGCGGATATTTTTGAACGAAAAGATCGATTGGATGAAGCTGATCGGCACGCTTCTCGTGGTCATAGGGATCATCGTAATAGCGGTGAGTTAAGTACGATCTGTCGTTCTGAGGAGCCATTCGATCGACTCAGGGCGACGAAGAATGACAGGTGTAGTGAACTAAAGGGAGGGGTTGTATGTCTGGTGAAAACGAAATACGTCAATTCGAATACAAAGCGGAGATGAAACAGCTTCTCAATCTCATTGTCCATTCGCTCTATACGCACCCGGAGGTTTTTTTGAGGGAACTTGTCTCGAACGCCTCGGATGCCTTGAGCAAGGTCCGTTTCCTTATGTTGACGGACAAAAACATCATAGATCCGGACAAGCCGCTCGAGATCCGTATCGATGTCGACAATAAGCAACAGACCTTTTCCATCGAGGACAACGGTATCGGCATGACCGACGACGAGCTGGTCAATAACATCGGCACCATTGCGCGGTCCGGGACCCTGGAATTCCTGAAGTCCATGCAGGGAAATCAGAAGCTGTTCGACGAGGCCTTGATCGGCAGATTCGGCGTGGGGTTTTATTCCGTCTTTATGGTTGCCGACGAGGTGACGGTGGAGACGCGCCATGCCCGGGCCGATTCGAAAGGCTTTCGCTGGCGCTCAACGGGCGAAGGCGCCTTTACGATCGAGGAGATCGAAAAGAAGACGCGCGGCACACGGATCTATTTTAAACTCAAGGATACGGCCAAGGAATTCAGCCTCGATTATAAGGTCAAGGATATTATCAATAAGTATTCCAATTTTGCCGATTTTCCCATCCTTCTCGATAACGAAAAGGTCAACAAGGTAACGGCCCTCTGGCACAGGAAGACCAACGAGATAAAGGAGAGCGAGGCGAACGATTTTTATAAATTTATCACGAATGATTTCGACGATCCGTTGGGCTTTCTGCACCTCTCGATAGAGGGGAACGTTAATTTTAAGGCGCTTATCTTTATTCCGTCCCAGGCGCCGCTCGATATCTACCGGATCGAGGACCAGAAATCGCTGAACCTCTATGCAAATAAGGTCCTTATCCAGGCCGACGCCCGTGAGCTTCTCCCCGATTACCTGAAGTTCGTGAAAGGGGTCGTGGATACGACGGACCTGCCGCTTAACGTCTCGCGCGAGGTTACCCAGTCAAGCCCTGCCATGGCCAGGATAAACAATATCCTGACGTCGGAGATACTGGCGTTCCTCGAAAAATGGGCGCAGAACGAAAAAGACAAGTACCGGGCTTTTTACGGCCATTTCAGCCGTTTCCTTAAGGCCGGCATTACCATGGATTTTAAGAGCCGCGATAAAATCATTAACCTCCTCCGTTTCGAATCGACGGCCCTGGCCCCGGGTGAATGGACGACCCTGAAGGAGTATACCGGGCGGATAAAACCGTTCCAGAAGGATATCTATTATCTTGCGGGCCAGAAACGGGATACGCTCGAGAAGAACCCAAACCTTGAATATTTCAGAAAGCACGAGGTTGAGGTCCTCTTTCTGACCGATCCGGTCGATGCCTTTGTCGTCCCCGCGATCGCCGATTACGACGGTAAAAAGATCGTATCGATCGAGAAAAAGGAAATCGGGCTCTTTCCGGAAGATAAGATCGAGCGGCCCGAGGATAATCTTTCGAAATCGCTCATAGGGCTTTTCAAGGATGTCTTGAAGGACAGAGTCGAGAACGTCGTGATCTCGAAACGCCTTGTCGAGTCGCCGGTTACGCTGGTGACCGGCAAAGACGGCGCCGATCCCCAGATGGAGCGGATGATGGAGCTTATGAACAGGGGATTCGTCAGGCCCAAAAAGATCATGGAAGTCAACATGGAGCATCCCCTTATCAAGAACCTGGCGCAGGTATATATGGCGTCGAATGCGAACCCCCTCCTCGGGTCGTGTATCCTCCAGCTTTATGACGGCGCGCTTCTCCTTGAGGGGGACCTGCCGACGTCGGCGGATTTTGTCAGGCGCATGACCGAGATCATGGAGGCTGCCACGCAAAAATAATATATGATATTTTTCTTTTGCATTTTTTCGTTAAATAGGTATAATGGTCAGATATATTGCGCATGACAATTTCAAATAAGGAGGAAAGGTATGCCGTATAATGCAAGTCTTGACGAATCGCTGTTTTCAAAATCGCTGGAAACGGAGACTGACCGGCTGACGGTCAGTGTCTATTCCTATAATAAAGGCGCCAAAAAGCTCCAGATATCCCGTGAAAACCACGGCCCTGAAGGAGAGCTCAGGTTTGCCAAACTCGGCAGGCTGACCAAGGAAGAGATAACCGGACTCCTTCCCCTCATTCAGGAAGCCATACCGCACATGGACTAGGCCGACGAAGAATTTTATTGACAAGCCGTGTGTTTTGTGGTAGATTACGCCTATAGTGGATATTGAGTTAATGTACATGTGAACCGCAAAGTATGAAGTGCACAACTTCACTTTGCGGTTTTTTTTGCTGCACTGTGTCGGTGAGGCAAGCATGAAGCGAGGAGGGACGAGAGAATGAATATTTACGTCGGCAATCTTTCATATGAGTGTACCGACGAAGACCTGAAACAGGCGTTTCAGGCGTTCGGTCAGGTGACATCAGCGACGGTGATCCGGGACAAATTTAGCGGAAAATCGAAGGGGTTCGGCTTTGTAGAAATGCCGACACAGGCTGAAGCCCAGAATGCCATAAAAGATATGAACGGCAAGGACCTGAAGGGCCGGCCGATCAATGTCAACGAAGCGCGGCCGCGTACAGGCGGCGGCGGTGGCGGCGGCGGATTTCACGGTTCGCGCGATATGCGCTAACGCTTAATTTACCGATTGACATATTCCCCATAACGTACTATTATATTGGGTGCCTTATGGGGAATATTTTTCTGCCTGGCGATGATTAGGAGTTCTCAGTGCGAAGGATAACAGGCCTCATTCTGTTAACATTGCTTCTCGCCCTTACCGCATACAGCCAAGAAGACAAATTTCTTACCGAAGATGTAAAAAAAGGTATTTATCAGTTCCGCCAGGAAAACTATGATGAAGCCCTGGTCACCCTTAAGACTGCCAGGGCCGGCCAGCCTGATAACCCTCTCGCGGCCTATTATCTGGGTTTGACCTATAAACGTATGGAGAACTATGTCGAGAGCTCGAAAGAGCTTGAAGCGTCGCTCACTATGACGCCCAGAATCAAGGGCGCCCTTATAGAGCTTATCGATTGCCTCTACCGGCTCGACCGGCTCGATGACGCGAAGAAATGGATCAAGGTTGCTGAAGACGAAGGGATAAGGCCGGCGCAGGCCGCGTTCCTGAAAGGGCTTACGCTTCTAAGGTCCGGCGATTATCAGGCTGCGATAGAATCCCTTACTAACGCGAAAGGCCTCGACCCGGAACTGACGGCGTCGGCCGATTATCAGATCGGCGTTGCGCACCTCAGGCTTAAGAATTACAGCGCGGCAAAAGATGTCTTTAAGGATATCGTCAGCCTTGACCCCAATGCGGACGTGGCGGTCTATGCCAACCGCTATCTGGATGCCCTGGAGCGAAAGACCGAGGCTGAACGGCCGCTTCACCTCTTCCTCCGTTTCGCGTTCGAGAGTGACAGTAATGTCATCTTGAAGCCGGCTGATACCTCGCTCATAACCAATATTACCGACCAGCATGATACCCGGGAAGTGTGGGACTTTAAAGGCGATTATACCTGGAAAGGGAACGACACCTTCAGCGTCAAGTACGGCTACGGGCTTCATTACGCCCTTGAGAATCAGCTTACCAATTATAATATTCTCGGCAACCTCCTTTCTGTCGAGCCGCGCCTTGCGTATGAAAAGGTCATGGTCAGTTTCCCGGCCAACGTGACGCACTATGTGGTCGACGATAAGAATTACCTCGCGGCCCTTGCCCTCGGGAACATGAATAATTTTCTTATCGCGCCGTCCCAGATGGCGCAACTCGGCGGATTTTATAAATATAAAAATTACCTGCGGCCGCCGTTCGGCGATGAAGACCGCACCGGCAATGAATTGATCGGCACGGCGGGGTGGTTCCTCTTTTTCATGAATAATGAAGGGTTCCTGAACGCCCGTTATGCGATCAATCAGGACTGGGCAGAGGGGAACAACTGGGAATATTTCGGCAACCGGTTCGACATAGGTTTTCTTACGCCGATCCTGAATAAGAAACTCAAGTGCGGCGCCAACGGCGAGTTATTCATCCAGAATTTCGAAAATGTCCATACGGTCTATCTTAAAAAAAGGCGCGATTATGTCTGGAGCGTGAGCACGCTGGTCTCCTACGAATTTATAAAAAATACGGAACTCCAGTTCCAGTATACCTATGTTAATGACCGCTCAAATATCAATATCTATGATTACCGGCGCCATGTGGTAACCGGCGCCATTCAATACAAGTTTTAGTATCGGGACTTGGCATATAAAGAGAGGTAGTTATGAAAAAAATGATAATGCTGGCAGCCGTTATGTCTTTCGTGATGCTGGGCGGCGTCAATGCGTTTTGTGACGCCGTAGGAAGCTGTACGTATATCGAGGGGCGGGTGGACAAGGCCGGTCCCGGCCTGGACGGGTATTTCCCCTGTGCCCTCGGCGATAAACTTTCGGCAGGCGATGCCGTCAGGACCAAGAGCTTTTCGAAGGCCGAAATAGCCTTTGCCGACGGGTCGATCGTCAGGCTCGGCCCGAATACGCAGGTGAGGATCAACGAATACGATATAGACCTCCTCGGCATCAGGAAAAAGGCCTCGATCATAGTTGAGCGCGGCAGGATACGCGCCGTTGTCGCCAAGACCGCGAACCAGGCCCCGTTCGATATTGCGACACCCAATAGCGCCGGAAGCGTGAAGGGCTCGGATATTTATGTCGGTTATGAAAAATCAGCGACCAGTATCATGGTCCAGGAAGGGATGTTCACGGCCCTGAATCCGGCATTCCCGGATACGGTCATACAGGTGCCGCGGGGCAAACAGGCCGTTGTGCCTTACGATGCGGCACCCCAGGGGCCGCGGGATTTTTTGCCGGTCGAAAAAAGCGCCTATGATATATCGACCGGGCCGAGCATCCATACGATGAAGACGACGATCAGGAACGCCGAGACGACACAGGCAGTGGTCATGCGCCTGCGCGGCGCTGTCCGCGTTCAGCCGTCGGGCTCGAACGATTGGCACATGCCGGTGATACATGAAGTTCTGGAAATAGGGGACAAGGTAGAGACCGGCGAAAAGGGCAGGATATTGATCGCCCTCAGTAACGGCCATATCGTCGAACTCAGGGAGAATACGCAATTTTTGATCCGCACCTTGTCGCGCGACCCCAAGACCGGGGATTATGAGAACCTGTTCGAATCCGACCGGGGGACCATACGCGCAAAGCTCCTGAAGATCACCGGTAAATCAAGTTTTAAAATAAAGACGCCGACAGCCGTTTGCGGCGTCCGCGGTACGATCATGTATCTGGTCATCAAACCGGATATAACAAAGGCGTTTTTTGAAGGCGGGAGGGGATTTCTCTTTAACCCCGTATCGGGCGATACCAGGGATATCGATCCGGGGATGTCGTCGTCGTCAGACGGCAACGGCAACATAAGCGATCCGACCGGTACGTCCGATGATGAGCGCCAGGGTTTCGGCAGCGATTGGGAAAGCGATTCCCAGGACGATGAATACGGCTATTCCGATCCCGGCGGCAATACCGGCGGCGACCTGGGCGGCGGCGATACCGGCGGTGATCTGGGCGGCGGCGATACGGGCACTGAAGGCGGGACAGACCTCTTCGATGAGGTCCCGCAGGAAGATAACGGCAATTCAGGCGCCGGTGAGGAACCTTCGATAACGACCGGCGGTAGCCTTGAGGGTAATTTTATCCCCGGATATTATGATCCCTATTATAATTACCTGAACGGGGAATTTTCGCTGACTACTGCCGCAGGGGACTGGACCGGCATTGCGGC
>JAQURW010000102.1 GCA_028715425.1 Candidatus Omnitrophota bacterium | reverse complement strand
CATCTTCGGCCATGCTACAGCTGCCGTGTTGTACAGCCCGTGCGCCAGCATGTTGACGCCGACAAGCGACATCGGTATGCTCGACGAAAGCGCCGCCCATCCTGACCAGTACCCGAGCACAAACGCTGCGGGCGACAGAAAATAAAACACCCCCGCCACGAACGCGCCCATCGCCGCCCATATTCCGATGAGGCCGAAGCTCCTCGACGCCCAGTCTTTAAAACCCTTGTTGCCGTGCATGCTCAGGAAACGCATAAGTAGCGTATTGGCGAGAAGGGACAGCCATTCTTTCTTTGCCGCATACCAGCCAAGCCCGAGAGGCGAGATGCCGGCGGGCGCGGTTTCGATAGTATCGCGGGTAGCGAGTTGAGTAACATCGGGCTGTTCTGTCACCCGTTCAGGATGAAGTATTTTTTCAAGTGTTTCATTGTCCCGATTTACCAGATATAACAATTCACTCTCATTACCGTTTATAATTTCGCCGCCGCCGTACGGCCAGGGGGCATCATACAGAGCTTCAAGCGGGGCTATTAACATGCCCAGGTTTGCCGGGTTCCCTAAAAACCGTCCGGCAGCCAGATCTATAATGAAATATTCGCCGGCAATTTCCGCAACGATATATTTGTAAACATGCGTTCCCGCTTTCCACATTTTTTCCTCAAGCGGTGTTATATTCAGAAACCTGGCCGCGTTGATTGATGAGCTGAACCGCCGGTCCATGGTCGCGAATTTAATATCGTACTTACGTAAGATCGACGCGGCTTTTGCCGTCGCCTCAGACCCTGAAAGATATTCAGGGCTGTCTGGATTTGCGGTAAGCCTCATTGCTCTTGCAGCTTTTTCCAAGTCAGTAAGCGCCCTTTCAATTAAATCAAATCTTATCTTCTTCTTTTCCGTGAGAGGATCAACGCCTTGTATTTCTTCAAGAAGCGCGCATAACCGGCCATAAGACATATCGAAATAATGTTCGGATCGCTTTTTAAGCAGGAGATGTTCACGACTGACAGCCGGAATGGGTTTTGTAACCAACCTCGTTGTTTCAGATTCTTCATTAATAATAGGGTGGAGAAGAAGGATCGCATCAGATATCTCCCTCTCTCTAAGCCGCGCAGTCGTTAAAAATTCACCGATGAAAACCCCTGACTCCTCCATATCTTCAAGCGTAGTAATAAGCATACTAACGGCATCATCTGTTTCGGTAAGGCGCGTGCAAAGGAGGGATGCCGCTTCCTTCTCACGTATACGCCGCGCTTCAAAAATCAGCTCCTCCGCCTCTTGATCGAGGACATCAAACCTCCTGGTTGCCGCAGCAACGTCCGCATTTTTATATATCCTGTGGGTCGGGGCAGGGCGATTTTTTGCTGCTTCCATAGCATCCCCGCGCACCTCACTGAAACTCTGTTTCCTGTGCATCCCCTCTTTACCTTCAATACTCTTAAATATGATTTCCCGGGCTTCATCCGGGCACAGGATGATCTTATAGACCATTTTTTTATGGAGGGATATAGTACCTCGGCTTATATCAAGTTTCCTCCCGAGTTCCCGTTGCGGATACACTTTGTCGCCAAGTTGTTCATGTACCTCATCTTCGGTATCAAAACGTGCAAGCGTTTCATGAGGCGTTATCCTTAGGACCTCTTTCACTATTTCCAGCGTATTGCGATACTTCCCAAGGGATTCTTTTTCTTGTTCCATCTCCTCTAATAATTGCAGGGTCTTGGCCATCTTAGCCTTTACGCCCGCGTCGTCTTTAGCTTGCATCAGCATCGACAATATCTCCGGCACTGCCACGGCGGCTGTGTTATAAAGCCCGTGTGCCACGATATTGACGCCGACCGATGAAACCGGAACGCTCATACCGAGCAATGCCCACCCTGTCCAATAACCCAACGTGAAAGCCGCCGGCGAGAGAAAGACAAGCACGCCCGCCACGAACGCGCCCATCGCCGCCCATATTCCGATAAGGCCGAAGCTCCTCGACGCCCAGTCTTTAAAACCCTTGTTGTCGTGCATGCTTAAGAAACGCATGAGCGGAGTATTTATAAGGAGCGAGGCCCACTCCTTCTTCGCCGCGTACCAGCCGAATCCGAGTTTCGATATCCCCGCAGGCGCCAATGCAATGGTCGTGCGCGTGGCAAGCTGGGGGCCGGAGGCAGGTTCGCTAAGGATCGCGTACTCCTGCCCGGGCTCGAGGTTTTCAAAAATAACGCCTTCAGCGACACTTGAAATACCGGGTATGGTCATGGCCTGTTTCGCCTCGAACTTCCGCACGCGTCTGGTGATCAGCTCGCCTGTCGTGACATTCTTTAGCGTTACCGGCAGGCCGAACGCGGAAGATCGAAAACCATATAACTCGATAGACAAATCGTAATGCCACGGCGGAGCGCTGCTTATCCGTATATCCGCGCCCAGGGACTTGTCTGTCTCTTTATCTTCAAAGAACCGGCTCTCATACGGGCCGGCAGGGCCCGGGCTGAAATGAAGATCGGCTTGCCGTAAAAGGTCTCGAAACGCCTGGGCTATGCCGGACGACGGAAGCACCAGTTGTGACTGAAGCTCTTTGACAACCGCGCTGTCCGGATCATCGAGCGCCGCACGCAAGGCCTCCGCATCCTTAAGTGTCTGCCGATGCCCCATTACTTCAAAAAAGCGGACAAGATGCGAAGGGTCATCCTCGTTTTCCTGATCTTCTTCCCCGACACTGCCCGGAGGAGGGATCTCCGCATCAGATCTAAATCCGGTTAGTTGATAGAACGTTTCGTCATCGTCAGCGAAAGGATCTACGTTCAGCGACCGTATGATATCTCGTGACCGCACAATGACCGCATCCAATCTTTGTTTGGCGGATCCCAGGGCCCCGAGCATTATGTCAGACCTCGCAAGATCCATTTGAGAAGCGTTGCCGGCTCCCGAGAATATCGCCCTGAAGGTGTTTCGCAACTTGTGTGATTCCGGATCGCGCGCTACCGTTCGTGCGGCAGGCAATGAGGTGAACCATTCGTCCATGATCCGCACAAACGATGCGACTTCATCCAGGACATACCCGAGCCCTGTCGAACGGACCCCGGATAAATAGTCCGGCGGGATATCCTCGATATATATCTCGCTGATCTCGCGTAACGACAATAGAATCCCCTTCTGTCTGACCAGCGCGCGGAGCGCCTCAGCTCCGGGGTCTGCTGCTTCAGACACTATTTCTTCAGGGTTATCGTTTGCCATATGATAAAGCCGGTCAGAATACCGGAATGTAACCACACTGTTATGATGTCTTCCGACAAAACCAATAGCGTCATCAAACGAGGCCGGCGACGGCATATCCTGGCCGGGCCTGCCCAGGATATAGGGCGGCACTATATGGCCTTTGGCGGAAAGATCTTTCAGATACCGAAGCGCCTTGATCGAATTTTCATGCGCTTTCTGAAGCTGTTGTTCCTGCGGGGTCGCCTTCTGGGCCTCAGCACGAACCGGCGTTTTGGCCACCGGCGTTTGCGCATGCACAATTGCGCCGTCTTTAAAATATCTTTGGACCCAGCCATGGCCGGGCTCATAGACGACAAAGATCTCTCCTGAGTCAATAACACCTTTCACCGGATCGATCTCAACCGGGTTGGCGTCTTCCCCTATGCATTGGAGAGGAATAATCTGCCGGGGCGCTTTCTCGAGGGGCATCAGGGTAAGGGTCTCCCGGCCAAGGGCGGTTTTATTCCGAAGCAGCATCCGGTGGAACACTTCATTGCCTGTTGTTTGAATCCTGAAAATATCGAATTGGGTTAACTCCCATGGAGAACCGATTGACGCAACCGCTCCATATGAAAACAGATAATCGGATTCCGCAGTGTCATCCAAAAGATCCGCCACCCGCTCAACACCGTATACATCGTAAAAAACCTCTTTTCCTACTCTGATAATTATAACGATCCTTTCGTCGGCGGGATCCATATTACGTTTGGACGGCAGGATCGCTTCAAACACAGCTTCTGTGCCGTACGAATCCTCATACTCTCTCAAAAAATCCTCCAATGGAATGCGCCTGTCGGCTCCCTGCGAAAATTTCTCGATCATTCCGCGGATACCGCGAGCCTCGAATTGATCAGAGATCTCATTCATACCGAAGTAATGCGCCCAGCGTTGATCTATCAGATGGATATCTTTTTCCGGTTGCGGCGTTTCGCTGCTTAGCATCGACAATATCTTCGGCGCCGCCGCGGCACATGTATTGTAAATCCCGTGCGCCAGAATATTCACACCCACCAGCGATACCGGCACGCTCATACCGAGCAATGCCCACCCTGTCCAATACCCCAATGTGAAAGCCGCCGGCGAGAGAAAGACAAGCGCGCCCGCCACAAACGCCCCCATCGCCGCCCAGATAAAGACAAGCCCCGCGCTCCTCGACACCCAGTCTTTGAAGCTTTTGTTATCGTGCATGCTTACAAAACGCATGAGCGGAGTGTTGACAAGGAGCGTCACCCATTCCTTTCGTGCCGCATACCACCCGAGTCCGAGCGGCGAGAGGCCGGCGGGTGCAGTCGCGACGGTGTGGCGGGTGGCGAGCTGCGAGGTAGTGCCGGCTTTTCTTTCCGATTTCGTCTGTTGTATGTAACGCGCGAGGTTCATCCCTTGCGCGCGCGCTACCTCTATCAGCTGGCGGTCAATATATCTTACTTCGACCTGCCTGACCCTTTCTCTTGAAACCCCGATTTCTTTTCCTGCCGTTTCCAGAGTCACCCACTCCTCGCCGGTCAACGTACCTTCCAGGTTCGGCCTTGTTTTCACGCGCCAAACGTTCCATGCCCGTGGGTTTTGCAACTGGCCCTCCATCACTGCGATTGTCTTGGCCAAAGCATCCCTATAGTCGATCTCCGCAACCCGCTCATCCACTTCCCCGAAAACAGTGCCAAATGCCGCACTGTCACTTTCGTCTTCCTCCACACCCTCTCCTAAATGTTTATCCATCGAAAAAGACTTGTGCCGCACACGCCTCAGATCTTCGACCGCGTTAACAGAAAGATGCGTAGCCTGTGCTATTTCTTCGGAAGAATATCTCGTATCCGAAGGGTCGTCTATTCCCGCCCTCCGGCATGCCTTTAAAAATTTCGAGCGCTTGTCTCTTCTGGACGGCGGTATCCGCACCGTAGAGTCGCTGTCATGGATCGAGCGCCGCATCTTCTGTTCTATCCACCACACTAGATACGTGCCGAATTTCTGGCCCCGCTGAGGCGCGAATTTTGTGATCGCGGGATCCAGCGCCTCGTTCCCGGAACTCACCAGATCGTCTATCAGCAAAAGATGCGGATATCTTCGTTTCATCACCTTGGCGCGATTGACCACGAGCCTGAGATTACCCTCCCATATCAATTTCCTCGCCTTCTGGTCGCCAAATTTAGTACGCACCGAAAGCACCACCTCGCCCAGCAGCGTAAGCATGGGATACTGTATGATTCGATCGATGTAATATCGTTCGTTCTCCAAAAGACCTTCTGTTGATTCTAATTTCTTCTTAATTTTAGCCGGCAATGGCTTGAGTAAATACCGGGCCGGCACATCATCGAACAATGCCTTGGCAGCCTCATAGATCTCTTTTTCGTGAGGCCCGGTGTAATCGAGAAATTTTGCCGCCTCTCTGGCAAGGGCAAGAGCGCCGTTCATATTTCCGGATTCGAGCAGACTCCGCATTTCCCACCGCAAGGCTAACGATGAAAAACCGACCTTGGAACTACCTGAAGGCCAACGGAATAGTTTAAGCGTAGTCGCTATGTTCTCATCTATCATGCGTAGATAATCCGAAACATTAACCCTGCGCCTGCTCGCCGTATCGCCTGTCCTTGTAAAAGAGAATACCGGTATACCCCCGGCCCCTCTATAGGTTACTGTCAATAACCGTGCCCTCACGAGCTTTTCGAGCATGACCTTTACATCGTTATCGCTGATATGTCCCTTTATCTTTTCGGCCACCTCACCCACATTCACATAAGCCGAATCTTTTGGCCGGCCAAGAAGCAGTTTAGAGACAACGGTAAATACCCGGGCGATCCTTTCATGCGGTGAAAGCTGTTTTCCGATCTCGGCTTTTGCCTTCTTTAGCTCAGCAGCGGTAGGCCGCGCAGATAATGTTTTAAGGTAGTCATTGATATCTTTTTTCACATAAGGCGGGGCGCGTCTATAGGCTTCGGTCAATGCATATCTGCGGGGCCGTACGCTTTTATCTGTTATTTGCACTATACCGCATCCAACGAGCCCGTTTAACTCGGCATAGACAGTCCTATTAGAGAACAGCTTGCCTGTTTCAGGATTCATCCTGCACACTCTAAATTCAGACTTTGTAAAGGCGTTCTTCTTTAACCTCTTGCTCCCGTTTATAGTAGCAACCGCCCGGCCGAGCGATCCGTCCGGCACCGTCGGTCGAGCTCCCAAGAAGTATCGCAGAGCATCCGGCAGTTCATTCCGCCAGCTCCCCCACGAATGGCCCTGATGATATATGCGTGATTCGAGCCATCCTTCATTTTTAAAGTTATCCGCGAATTCCTGATTTGTTCCCGCATAGTCGATCGTGTCCGGTTTTCCATCGGGGAGCACGCTTAATACGTTTTTTTCGTATGAACCAAAAGCAGCAAATACGCGAAGAGATTTTTTGATAGCGGGCGGCGTTTGCCTACATACATCAATAAGAGAATGCTTCGGGCCGGAGATCTGCGTTGAAAGGCCGAACGCATTAGATACGATATCCGGATACTTAAATGCAGTGTACAGCGCTATAGTTCCGCCCAGGCAGGTGCCCCCTACGCATCTTGAAGCGGCAGTCTTTTCGGTGCGATATTGACACTCAATGGCAGGGATAAGTGTCTCAACGAAAGAACGGGCATATCCGTCGTTCCCGGAATATTTGTCAGGCCGGTCTTCGGGGGCCTTGATAAACACCGCAATGCAGGGCGCGAGAGTTCCGTCCGCTATTAACGCATCCAACAATTCCTTAAGATATACCACGCCGGGAATAAGCATTTCAGTCTCGTCGTGAATGTACAGCGTCGGGTACCGCTGATTCGCGGTATCATATCCGCAGGGAGTATAGACACGTACCGGAAATGAATTTCCATTCTCTCCCGGAATAGTAAAAGGTTGAGACAGACGCCCCTGCTTTTCCGCAGGGCACGGCTGTTTGAGAAGCGCGGATACGGCGTCGGCATGGGCCGGCATCGCTATCTCACTATTATAATCAAGGCCGCCTGCGATCGTATACGGCGACGCGCGCGGGTTCAAAGGATCCCGTATCATGCGTCCGTCGATCGATAGTTTATAGTCAAGCCTCGTATCAGGCTCGTAGGATTGTCTGAGATAATAAATGTCCGTATCGCCCAACCGCGTAAATTCAAAGCCATCTTTCTGCCACCCGTTCATATCGCCCCGTAATAAGACCTCCCGGGCCGATCCTTTCCATAAAAAAAACACATCGCGGTTATTCTCGGCGATAAGCGGAAGCCCCTTGCCGGGATCGGTTTGCCGCACAGTCATTAATGTTTCCCAGAAGGTATTTGCGCGGGTGCTGAGGACAGCCGGGTTATCATGCTCGTGTTTCAGAACTTCTTCGAAATCCCGGTACAAATACGCGCTGGTTATTTTATTAGCGCGGTCTCGCTGCCTCAATTGCACAAACAAAAGCGCCTTATCGATGTGCCCGGTCCGCTCAATATGGGTAACGGCCCTCCGCAAAATATCGTTAAACCGGTCCGGGCCCGGCACCTGCGGATATTTATCATTCCTGTCGATTAACATTGCCGTCGGCGGTATCCGGCCTTTTTTTGGCGCTTTGATAGTCTGGTCATAAATCCCCAGCGCATCGATAACCCATCCCGCCCGGCTCATACTTTTTCCCATCGGCGTCTCTTCCCACGAAGAACCCGTTGCCAGTTTTTGAAGCGTTACCGTATCTTCGAGCGACGCTATCTTTAGCACCGTCTCTCCGGCAAGACACGCGCTGACTCGCTCCATCATCGCGCCGAATATTCCGTTCCCCTGGTAATTGATCCCAAAAAGATTGTCCGCGATATTGACCAGTCCCAGTACACACAGGGGTGCTTCTGTAGCGCTTTCGGCGGAAATACCGAACTGCGCCGATCCGACAATATGGCCGTCATGGTTGACTATTTCGATCAAGATGGGATAGACCGCGCTTTCGCAGGTCCTGACACCCATCGTGTAGGTTTCTCCGCTTTTATCAGCGATACTTGTTCCGTTCAGTGCAAGCACTTTTGCGGCCGCTGCATCGGAGTCAGTGCCGGACGGTTCGCGCGCCGTTACCGGGCTCCTGGCGAGCCGGGGAATGCCCGCATATGGTTGTTCCATTAATTTCCGCACTTCGTCCGCCGCGCTTTCGGGGACCTCGCCGCCCTGTTCGGCCCATACCATGATCACCTCCACAGGTTTTTCATGTCCTTTCAAGGCAAACGTAAAACGGATATTGTGATGGGGCGCAGTGATCACACGGTCGACGATCCCTTCGGCATCGTTCCTCCCGAAACATGCGGTCATAAGTGCACGCCCCCGGTAGCCCTGTGACCAGTAGAGTTTGACGACCGGTTTCCCCCCGCCAAGCGCCACGGTCGATAGGGACT
>JAQURW010000101.1 GCA_028715425.1 Candidatus Omnitrophota bacterium | reverse complement strand
AGATGCCTTTATTCCTCCGGTCAAGAAGAAGGTCCCGCATTTTTTCTCCGATCGCGGTCCCTCCGGGTTCGCGGACCAGGACACAATCATACCCGCGGTTACGCAGCCAGCCGTATATCGCCCTGCAATGGGTAGTCTTCCCGGAACCTTCCGGCCCTTCAAACGTAATAAAAAGGCCTTTTTTTAATTTTTTCTTCGGCATACGGTCCCTTCCGGCGTGTCCTCGACGATTACCCCATATTCATCCAAAAGCCGTTTCCGTACTACATCGGCAGTCTTAAAATCCCTGTTTTTCCGTGCTTCAGCCCTGGCATTGACAAGCTTCTGCACCTCCGGATCGAGCGAATCATCTTTTTTGAACGCTATGCCGAATATGTCCGGAAATACCGTCATGATCAGCTCGCGCGCAACGAGCAATTCCAGGCACACACGCTTATCGGACCCCTTATCCCGTAACCCGACGTTTATTTTGTTCGACCGGTGTATTATATCGAATATCGCCGCCATCGCTTCAGGCGTGTTAAAATCATCGTCCATGGCTTTTTCAAAACGGCCGCGATGCATGGCCAGTTTTTCCCTTTCCTCTTTCGCTTCAAGGACAGCCGGCAATCTTTCGCCGTACGTAGACTCGTATTTTCCGGTATTTTCGTCCACATGCCGCAGGAATACCGCGATCCGCTCTTTTTCCCTTCGTGCGCGGTCGATCTGTGCTTCGGTAAAATCAAGCGAACTCCGGTAAAGCCCGGACAAAAAAAATAGTTTAAGCAGGTCCACATCGCCGTACCGGGCCTGAAAATCCTTGATCGTAATAAAGTTGCCCAACGATTTCGACATCTTTTGCCCGTTTATGGCAAGGAGGCCGTTATGGATCCAGTATTTCGCCGAACGTTTTCCGAACGCAACGGTCTGCGCGATCTCATTTTCATGGTGAGGAAAGACCAGGTCAAGCCCGCCGCCGTGAATAAGGAACTCCTCGCCCAGGTACTTGGTGCTCATGACCGAACATTCGATATGCCATCCCGGCCTCCCCTGCCCCCAGGGGCTCGGCCAGCTGGGTTCGTTGTCCTTGGCAGACTTCCACAGCGCGAAATCCAGCGGGTCACGTTTGTTCCTGTCCAGGGCGACACGGCTCCCCTCGGCCATCTCATCGAGGCTCTGGCGCGATAGTCTCCCGTAATCCTTGAATTTCCTGACGTCGAAATAGACGCTGCCTGCTGCCTGATACGCATAACCTTTTTCGATCAGTCCCGCAATAAAGGTGACCATGTCGTCGATAGTCTCGGTCGCTTTCGGCTCGACATCGGGCCTGGCGATCCCCAGAAGCTCCAGATCTTCATGGTAACTTTGAAGGTATCGTTCCGCGACCTCCCTGACGCGCGCGGCAAGGGACCCCGCATCGTTCGCGGAGGACTCATCCTGGGCCTTGGCAATGATCTTATCGTCGACATCCGTGACGTTCCTGACAAATCGCACCTTTTTATCCCTGTACTTAAGATAGCGTATGATGACATCAAAGACATAGGCTGAACGGGCATGGCCGATATGGGATTCGTCATACACGGTCGGCCCGCAGACATAAATCCCGACGGTATCTTCGGTAAGGGCTTCTTTTTCGCGGGTAAGCGTATTATAAAGTTTTATCATTGCTGGTTATGTTTTTTCTGTTAAATTCAGCGATGTCATTCTGAGCGGGCCTTTGTTATCCTCAGGCGAGCGAAGGATGACAACTGTCGCAACTATTTTTTCCGGCAGTCTTTCATCTCATGTTCAATATGGTCTATCTCCTCCTGAAGCCGGTCTAACGCCTGAGCGATCGGATCGGGCAGAGACGTATGGTCTAGCGATGCACCGATGACCTTCTTGCCCTCTAAACGGACAATACGGCCGGGAACGCCGACAACCGTCGAATTAGGGGGAACGTCTCTTATAACGACGGCATTGGCGCCGATCTGAACGTTATCACCGATCGATATATTACCCAGGACCTTTGCGCCGGCGCCGACGACGATATCATTGCCGAGGGTCGGATGCCGTTTTCCCCGTTCCTTGCCTGTTCCTCCGAGAGTAACGCCCTGATAGAGGGTCACGTTATTGCCTATGACCGCCGTTTCACCGATAACCACTCCCATACCATGGTCGATAAATAATCCGTGCGCTATGACCGCGCCGGGATGGATCTCGATACCGGTAACCCACCGCGAGAATTGCGATATCATCCGCGGGATAAACGGGACCTTCATGGTGTATAATTTATGGGCGATACGGTGCATGATAAGCGCGTGAAGACCGGCATAGGTGAGCATGACCTCGACGAAACTGGTCGCCGCAGGGTCGCGCTCGAACGTTGCCTTGACTTCATCGCGGAATCCGATGCCGATAACCACAAGGTAAAAGGCGACGATAACAAGTAGCAGCAACACCAAGTATAGCAATAACATATTAAGCTCCTCTTCTCTGCGTTTAATACCTTACATTCTACATGCTACGTCTTCCGTTTCACTATCAGACACACCGCATGCGCCGCAATCGCTTCTCCGCGGCCGGTCGGGCCGACCCCTTCATTGGTCGTCGCCTTGATACTGACAAAGTCCTTATCAATACCAAGCGCACCGGCGATCAGTGTCTTCATCTGCTCGCTGAAAGGGCTTATCCGGGGTTCCTCGGCTATCACAACACTGTCAACATTGTTAACCGAATACCCCTTATCGGCTATGATCTTTCCGACGCTCCGCAAAAGCTCCAGGCTTGAAATATTTTTATAACGCTTGTCGGTATCCGGGAAATGCCTGCCGATATCGAACGCGTTTGCCGCTCCCAGGATCGCATCGCTTATGGCATGTAGCAGCACATCGGCATCCGAATGCCCTTCAAGCCCTTTTGCAAAGGGTATCTCGACCCCGCCCAGAAAAAGCTTTCTTCCTTCACGCAGCCTGTGTATATCATAACCGATGCCGATGCGCATGTGTAACGGTTATCTCCTAGAGGTTAGCGGATAGCGATTAGTAAGCTCACAAAACGTACTAACCGCTAATCGCTAACCGCTTCTTCAATAATTGTCCTGCCAGTATCAGATCTTCTCTCGTCGTCACCTTGATATTGCGGTAATCACCTAAAACAACCCGGACCTTATACCCGGCCCTCTCCGCAAGCGCGGCATCGTCGGTAGCTGACTTCCTGAGTAACCTGTTGCCGTACGCCTTAAAAATAACATCTCTTTTGAAAACCTGCGGTGTCTGCGCTTCCCACAGATCGTCGCGCCGCGGCGTTGTAACGATAGAGCCGCCCCGCACGATTTTTATAGTCGGCTTTACCGGGACCGCAACACATACCGCACCGGCCCTTTTCACCGTCCGGACAGCCCGGCCGATAACCTCCCGGCTGATACAGGGCCGCGCTGCGTCGTGAATAAGAATAATGCCGTCGTGAGTGCCGACTGCTTTAAGCCCTTCCCAGACCGAATCGCTTCTTGTGTCGCCGCCCCGGACAATGCTCCTGACCTTACCGAACCGGTAGCGGCTGACCATCCGCCGGGCCCGGCCCATCGAGCGTTTTCCCACTATCAGGATAATAGTATCTATGGACGGTGAATTCTCTAAGGCCGTTAATGTGTGAGCCACAAGCGGTTTCGCATTGACCGTCACAAAGGCTTTATCAATACGGCCTCTAAGCCGTTTGCCTTTTCCTGCCGCAGGTACCAGAGCGACTACTTTCATCTCAGTCGTCGATTTCCCCCATCGGATCCACCCTGGCGGGCGCCCGAAAGCCCGGCAAATACCATCCTGCCCGCCGAAGTCTGCAGGACGCTGGCAACCGTTGCAGAAACGGTCTGGCCGATAAGATGCCGCGCATTATCGACGACGATCATGGTCCCGTCGTCAAGATACGCGATACCCTGATTATGTTCCTTCCCTTCCTTGGTGATCCGGATCGTTATTTCCTCGCCCGGCAGGAATACCGGACGCAAGGCGGTGGAAAGCTCGTTGATGTTCAGGACACGCACCCCCTGCAATTCCGCAATTTTGTTGAGATTAAAATCATTGGTCAGCACCTTGGCCGACATAAGGGAAGCCAGTTTAACGATCTTGGCATCGACCTCTTTTATATTCTCGAAATCTTCGTTATTGATCACCACATCGACCGTATGCGATTTCTGTATCTTGTTCAGGATATCCAGGCCGCGGCGGCCGCGGTTCCGTTTTAACGCATCGTCAGAATCGGCGATCCCCTGGAGCTCCTTAAGAACAAAAACCGGAACGACAAGCCGCCCCTCGACAAAACCGGTCGCACAGATATCCGCGATCCTGCCGTCGATAATAACGCTGGTATCGAGTATGATCAGTTCGTCTTTCTTATCCTGCCGCTCAAATCTCACATACGGGATGATAAGGTTAAACTCATCCTTTCCCCGTATGGCGATCGTCATCCCCAGGTAGCAAAATATCAGGATAAAAACAATCTGAAAAGACGCAAAGATATTATCATCCATCGGGATAAGTTTCAAGACCAGCGTGACAAGCCATGCCATAAAGAACCCGAAAACGAGGCCGAAAACAGCTGCTGAAAGGTTCCTGGTAGAGAATTTCCGCATCACCACTTCCATGGTGACAAGAACGAGCGCCCCGACAAAACCCGCGATCGTTCCGAAAACGCCGAACCCCGGCGCATAATTACTGGCTAAAAGCCCGACGTAATGGCCGACTATCGTCGCAATGATTATGAAAAAAATACGTAAAAATACGATCGTCATGGAAAGCCCCCTATTCGCCGCGCGGCTTACTTAACAGTTTCCAGGGATGCGCCTTGATATCGGCCACAAACGCCTCCATATCGTTATAGATCTTTTCCTCGGTCAGGAGTTTGCCGATAGTCCCCTTGCCTTCCTTGAGCCGCACCACAATGTCGTTGGCATTGGTCGCAAGTTGCGTAAGCGTATCCGTGACCGAACGCAGCATGACCGGGTCCTTCCCGGGAAGAGTATCGCCGTCGACAATAAAGCCGGACGCGGGAGAACCCGGGAATATCTCGACATATTTTTCACCGAGAAGCCCCAGGGTATTGACCGTTGCTATGGCATTTTTTTCGATCTTTTGGTTTTCATCGTTTACCCACACCGCAAGTTTTACCTTCGCCATCTGTTCCGCTTCGTCAAAATAGATCGATATCTTTTCGACGCGGCCGACCCCGACCCCGGCATACCTGACGGGTGCGCTGTCCGCTACCCCATCGGAAAAATGGAAGGTAGTATAAAAACGGTATCCCTTCTTGACGAAATTCACATCTTCGATCGAAAAGACGACCATGAAAAAAAGCACGATGCCGATCGCGACAAACAACCCCACCTTCAGTTCAAAACCCTTATCGTCAGCCACGTTATACCTCCTGAATTTTCGCGAAGCGGAAACGCATCCCGCTTACTCCACGCCCCGCATACTCGTCGTATCAGTAATGGGCCCGGTTGCGGCCCCTGTCACAAACTGTTTCACATAAGGATCCGCCGAATGCTCGATCTCATCCGGCGTCCCCAGGGAAATGATCCGTCCGTCATAAAGCATCGCGATCTTATCGGCGATCTTATAAGCGCTTTTCATGTCATGGGTAACCGCTATCGAAGTAACTTTCAGTTTATCGTGGAGTTCAACGATAAGATCATTTACCGCATCTCCCATGATCGGATCGACCCCCGTTGTCGGCTCATCATACAGGATGATCTCCGGCTGCAGACAGATCGCGCGCGCAAGCCCCACACGCTTGCGCATACCGCCTGAAAGCTCGGCAGGCTTCAAATGTTCGATATTTTCCAACCCTACATGCGCCAGGCATTTTTTCACGCGTTCCCGGACAATGACCGAAGGGGTATTGGTATGTTCAAGCATAGCGAACGCAACGTTCTCCCCTACAGACAAAGAATCAAAGAGCGCCGCGCCCTGGAATAAGAGGCCTATCTTCATGCGCACGTCATGCATTTCCCGCTCGTTCATATGGGTAATATCCCTGCCGTTTATCAATATCTGCCCCGCATCAGGCCTGAGGAGCCCTACGATATGCTTCAGGAGAACGGACTTTCCGCATCCCGAACGGCCGATAATAACGGTCGTTTCGCCTTTATTAATGGTAAGGTTCAAATTATCAAGAACCTTTTTTCCGTTAAAGGATTTAGATAAATTGATAATCTCTATCATGACCATCGTTTTTACACCTTCCCGATAAAATAAAACAATGCGGTCAGCAGGCAGTCTGCAGCGATGATCAGGATAAAGCTCCTGACGACGCTCGACGTCGTCGCCTTGCCGACACCCTCTGCCCCTTCCCTGGTATTCAAGCCTTCAAAGCAGGCGATGACACAGATAATAATCGCGAAGACCACGCTTTTTATTAAGCCATTAAAAATATCCCTGTGTTTAAGCGGATCAAAGGTCATCCTGATATACATATGGTGCGTTATATGAAGTTTGTAACATCCGATCACATACCCGCCGAGCATGCCGACAACATCCGCAAATATGGTCAGGATGGGCAGGCTGATAAGAAGCGCCCAGAAACGCGGTATCACCAGATAATTAAGAGGGTTCGTGCCCATCGTCTCAAGCGCGTCGATCTGCTCGGTAACACGCATGGTCCCCAGTTCAGCGGTGATCGAAGCGCCGCACCTCCCGGCGACAATTAACGCCGTCAGGACCGGCCCAAGTTCACGGGTCATCGACAGGGCCACCAGCGAAGCGATATACATCTCTGCCGAGATCTTTTGCATCTGGTACGCGCTCTGCAGCGCCAGCACCATTCCGGTAAAAAAGCTTATCAGAGTAACGATCGGAAGGCTTTCGGTGCCGATCATCTTTATCTGCCGTATGCTCTGGCGTATCCGGAACGGCGGACGAATGATCACCAAAGCCATCTCGGCGATCAGTATTGAAATAGCCCCTGTGTACCGTATGATGCCGATTGTCTTGGTTCCGATCGACGTCAAATTGTCACGTATAAATGCTCCCACACAACCCCCGGGTTATTACAACACAAATTCCAGGCGATCGGGTTTCGCCTCGACACGGATCTTAGTGCCGGGTTTCAGCTTGCCCGCTATGATATCCTGCGCGAGCGGATCCTCGAGGAAGCGCTGAATGGTCCGCTTAAGGGGCCGCGCGCCGAATACCTTGTCGAATCCCTTTTCGATAAGAAAATTCTTCGCCTCTTCGTTAAGCGTGATCTCGATATTCTGCTCTTTCAAACGCGCGCTAACCTCTTTGACCTCGATCTCGATTATCCGCGAAAGGTCTTCCTTGGTCAGGCTCCTGAACACGATAATATCATCGACACGGTTCAGAAACTCTGGTTTAAAAACCCTTTTGATCTCCTCAAGAAGGCGTTCCCGCATTTCGCGGTGGTTCTCTTCCTCCTTATCAGACCCTTTGAACCCGATCGAACCCTTCTTCTTCAACAACTCGGCCCCGATATTGGTCGTCATGATCATGATCGTATTCTTAAAATCGACCTTCCTGCCGAACGAATCCGTAAGGCGGCCTTCCTCAAGCACCTGAAGGAGAAGGTTAAAAACATCCGGATGGGCCTTTTCGATCTCATCTAAAAGAACGACCGAATAAGGTTTCCTGCGCACCTTTTCGGTAAGCTGGCCGCCCTCTTCATACCCGACATATCCCGGTGGGGCTCCGACCAGGCGCGAGACATTGAACTTTTCCATATATTCCGACATATCGAGCTGGATAATGGCATCTTCGTTGCCGAACATGAAACCCGCAAGTTTTCTGGCCAGGAGCGTTTTCCCGACACCTGTCGGCCCCATAAAGATAAAGGAGCCTATGGGCCTTTTCGGGTCCTTGATACCGGCGCGGGAACGCCGGACAGCGCTGGCAATAGCCTGTATGGCCTCATCCTGGCCGATAACACGGCCGGCAAGGACCTGGTCCATTTTAATGAACTTTTCCGATTCTTTTTCCTCAAGGCGGATAATGGGGATGCCGGTCCACCGGGATACGATGTTCGCGATATCATCCTCATTGACGTTAATCGTCTTTTTACCGCGGGACTCTTTCCATTCCTTTTTCATCTGTGCAAGCTTGTCCTTGAGTTTCCGCTCTTTATCGCGTATCTTGGCCGCTTTTTCGAAATCCTGTTCCTTGACCGATTCTTCTTTTTCTTTCCTGACGTCCTCGATCTGAACTTCAACATCCTTGATATCGGCCGGCGGCGTCATGGTGGACAAGCGCGCCCGCGACCCTGCCTCATCGATCAGATCGATCGCCTTATCGGGCTGAAACCTTCCGGAGATATACCGGTCCGAAAGTTTTGCCGCCGCTTCCAGCGCGCTATCCAGAAAGGTCACTTTATGGTGCGCCTCGTACCGGTCGCGCAGGCCTTTCAATATCTCAACGGTCTCATCGACGGTAGGCGGTTCGACCATGATCGTCTGAAAGCGCCGTTCCAACGCGGCGTCTTTTTCTATATGTTTACGGAATTCGTCCAGTGTCGTCGCGCCGATGCATTGGATCTCGCCGCGCGAAAGGGCCGGTTTAAGGATGTTCGAGGCGTCGATCGCGCCTTCGGCGCCGCCGGCGCCGACCAGTGTATGCAACTCATCGTTTAAAACAATGACTTCCGTGGAACGATTCATGTC
>JAQURW010000100.1 GCA_028715425.1 Candidatus Omnitrophota bacterium | reverse complement strand
TCTCCTTAAGGAGATTCAGCCCCACGGAGATCGACGAATCCTTTTTCTTTCTGAACGAAATAGCCGCCGCCTCGCCCATATCGACCTTCTGGCTGGCATGCTCTATCGAAAGTTTACCTTGGGGATATTTGTAGAATTTCAGGAATTTTTCGATCTTCCGCGTATCGCCGACAAGAACGATGTCATAGTTATATTCGTTGGCAGCAAGCGCGGCGCCTTCCACGACTACCCTCGGCGCGCGGTCACCACCCATGGCATCGACAGCAATCCGTATCGTATCTTTCATGGTTTCACCCCGCTGATCTATGTCTTTGTTCTCTTCTTTTCCCGCTCTTTCTGCTTCTCGTCGACCGTTTTGATGACGACGACCTGTTTCCCTTTATAATACCCGCAATGCGGGCATATCCGGTGCGACATCTTGGCCTTGCCGCATTGGGGACATTTGCCGAGCTGGAGGGGCTCCAGTTTGTAAAACGTTCTGCGTAGCCGGCCCCTCGCCTTAGAGTGCCTGCGTTTAGGATTAGGCATGTTATTTAACTCCTTTCACAAGACGCGCGGTATCCCGCGCGATCAACAGTTCCTCGTTGGTTGGTATCATAAGAAAATCGACCTTGTTTTTGAACATCGGCGCCAGTTCTTTCTCGAGACCCAGACGGATAGAGGTGACCTTCTCTCCGATCCCGCCGGTAAAAACGACCGCGTTCAGCCCGCCCATCGCTGCGGCATAAGCACCGATATATTTTTTTATCCGGTAGACGAATATCCGGAAGGTCAGGAGCGCGCGTTTCTTGCCCTTGTTCATATTTTCAATAATATCTCTCATGTCATTCGAGATACCCGACACGCCGAGAAAGCCGCTCTTTTTGTTCAGGATATCACTGGCCTGTTCGGGTGTGATGCCTAATTTTTCCATCAGGTATATCACGATGAACGGGTCCATGTCGCCTGACCTTGTCCCCATGAGAAGCCCCTCCAGAGGCGTAAATCCCATCGAGGTATCGATCGAACGGCCCCTGTCGACTGCCGCGATGCTCGCCCCGTTTCCGAGATGGACGGTCACGATCTTCAGTTTATTGATCGGCTTCTCGAGTATCTGCGCCGCCCGCTCCGAAACATACCGATGGCTCGTGCCATGGAACCCGTACCGCCTGATGCCATATTTTGTATAATATTCATACGGGATCCCGTAGATAAAGGCATGAGGGGGCATGCTCTGGTGGAATGCCGTATCAAAAACCGCCACCTGCTTGATGCGCGGAAAGATCTCGATGCATGCCTTGATGCCGGCCAGAGAAGGCGGATTATGAAGCGGTGCAAGCTCTATAAACTTCTCGATCGACTTGATGACCCTGCGGTTTATGATCGTCGAATCCTTGAATTCCTCCCCGCCGTGCACGACACGGTGGCCGATCCCTTTCAGTTCGCGGATGGAGGTGATCAGTTTCGCCTTCGGGTCAAGAAGCCGGTCACGGATGATCATGATCGCCTTCTTATAATCGCTGTGGCTGGCGATCCGCTCGACCTTATCCTTGATCAGCGATTTATGCTGCACAATATGAAAAAGCTCGTACTTAACGGACGAACTGCCGCAATTTATGACCAGTATTTTCATGATTTAGCCGTGGATGCCTTGCCTGCGCGCACCGCGGTCACCGCGACCGCATCAACGACTTCCTCGACCCCGCATCCGCGTGAGAGGTCGCTGGCAGGCTTCATAACACCGAGCAGGATCGGGCCGATAACGCGGGCCTTCCCCAGGCGTTGTATCAGCTTATAGCAGATATTTCCGGCATCAAGGTTCGGGAAAATGAGCACATTGGCGCGGCCGGCAACGGAACTGCCCTTGCATTTTATCGCCGCGACTTCGGGTATCAAGGCAGCGTCCCCCTGCAATTCTCCGTCGATCATAAGCCCCGGCGCCTTTTCCTGTATAAGAGGCAGCGCCTTACGGACCTTGTCTATCGACGGCCCCTCTGCGCTGCCTTTTGTCGAATAGCTTAAAAGCGCAACGCGCGCCTTTATGTCATCAAAAAGAGTCTCTAAAAGCTGCCCGCACGCTACCGCGATCCCCGCAAGCTGGTTCGACGACGGGTCCGGTATGACACCGCAATCCCCGAAAATAAAAAACCCGTTCTCGCCGAACGGGCAATTCTCAAGCTCTATGACGAAGCAGCTTGACAGGACGCCGATAGAGCGGTCAAGCCGGGTAAAATAAAGCGCCGCCTTCGCGACATCAGCCGTCGTGTGGCAGGCGCCGCCGACAAAACCGTCGGCCAGATCGAGCCGCGTCATAAGCGAGGCGTAGTAGACCGGTTTTTCCAGCACGAGTTTCCGCGCATCGTCAGGCGTGATGCCTTTATGTTTTCTGAGCTCATAGCAGGTCTGGACAATCTCTTCATACCGCGGGTGCTTTACCGGGTCGACGACGTTTACGCCGTCGAGTTTCCAGCCGTTCTTCCTGCAACCGGCCTCGATCGCGCCGGGATCCCCCAGGAGGGTTATCGCCGCGATCTTTTCCGCGCTGATAACGCATGCCGCTTCGACGACACGCAGGTCATTCCCTTCGGGCAGGACTATCCGCGCCTGTTTCTTTTTCGCCCGTTCCCATATCGATTCTATTCTAGTCATGTTTTTTAAGTTTCCTCCTTAAGGCTGCTTCGACAAAGTCGGGCACAAAACTCGACGCATCCGCGCCGAGATAGACGATCTCTTTTATCAGTTTACTGGAAAGGTACGCGTATTTTTCATGCGGCATCATAAAGATGGTTTCGATGTCGTCGGCAAGTTTACGGTTGGTCAACGCCATCTGAAATTCATATTCGAAATCGGATATCATGCGGAGCCCACGCACGACGACCATGGACTTCTTGCTCCGCACGTAATCGACAGCCAACCCTTTAAAAAATTCGACCCTGACATTCGGCATGCCTTCGGCCGCCTGTTTGATAAAACCAAGCCGTTCCTTGACCGTAAAAAGCGGCTTTTTCTCCTGGCTTACGGCCAGCCCGACATACAGGGTATCATAAAGCCGCGCTGCCCGCTTTATGATATCGATATGTCCGTTTGTAATAGGGTCAAAAGTACCGGGATATACAGCTGTTTTATTCATGAAACGGTAATGATCTCTTTCTTATAAAAAGACAATAAAGTATCACCATAGCGCTTCTCTGCGCAGCGCTTGAGGTTATCAAGCGCATCAGGTACCTCATCCTTCCTATAATGTTCAATAATTATAATATTATTGGGAGATACTATATCATAGAGGCCTAGTTTAATCAAGGTTTTTTTGGCAAGGTCTTTATAATAAGGAGGATCCATTATGACAATATCGAAATGCGGTGATTCAGGACGCCCCAATAAATCTAATGCCCGCAAAACATCCATTTTCATCACGGTGGCCCGGTCCCCTACCCCGACATGCTCGATATTCTTCTTTATGATCTCGATACAGCGGTGGTTATTATCGATAAAAGTCGCGGACCTGGCGCCGCGCGATATCGCCTCCAGGCCGAAGGCGCCGCTCCCGGCATAAAGGTCGAGGACCGATGTGCCCGGAATAGCGGACGCAATCACGTTAAAAAGCGCTTGCCTGACCTTATCCATGGTGGGCCGGATGTCAGGGCTTTTGATGAAATCGAGTTTTCGGCCTTTGAGGCCTCCGCCGATGATGCGCATGTCAGGCTCCTGCCATAAAAAACTCCCCCACCCTCCCCCTCTTTAATAAAGAGGGGGACAACGTTGAAAAGACCGTATTCACTCTCTACCCCCTCTTTGATAAAGAGGGGGAACGGGGGAGTTCTTTAACTCTTTAAATCTTTCGTTCAGCTTCTCCCTTATGACCGCATTCTCAACCAGTTCCAGTTCAGGATCACCTTCGACCAGGCGGAATGCCTCTTTCCGCGCCTCTTCCATGATCTTAAAATCCTTGATAATATTGCCGAACCGCAGTTCAGGAAGCCCGTGCTGACGCGTACCGAAAAATTCGCCGGGCCCGCGGATATTCAGGTCTTCTTCGGCTATCTCAAAGCCGTCCTGTGTCTCGACCATCTTTGAAATACGTTTCCCCGAATCCTCGGTCGTCGGGTTGCCCAGTAATATGCAATAAGAATCATATTCGCCCCGCCCGATCCTGCCTCGCAGTTGGTGGAGCTGGGCAAGCCCGAAACGTTCGGCGTTCTCTATGACCATGACCGACGCGTTCGGGACGTCGATACCGACCTCGATGACCACCGTGGCCACCAATATATCGTAGCGCCTTTCTTTAAATTTCTTCATGATCTCTTCTTTTTCTGCAGACGCCATCTTCCCGTGAAGCAAGGCGACCTTTAAGTCCGGAAAGACTTTTTCCTGGATGGTATGGTACATCGTGGTAGCGGACTTCACTTCGTTCGACTCTGATTTTGAGAGCCGGGGATAGACGATATACGCCTGGCGGCCCTTTTTCACGTCCTCCCGGATAAAATCATATACGCGGGAGCGCTCTTCTTCCTCGACCCAAAAGGTCGTTATCGGCTTTCGGCCCTCAGGCGTATGCTCGATGACCGAAATATCCATGTCGCCGAACAGGGTCATGACAAGGGTCCGCGGTATCGGCGTGGCGGTCATGGCCAGGATGTGGGGATGCTTCCCTTTGCCTGCCAAACGTTCGCACTGTTCGACCCCGAATTTATGCTGTTCATCAACGACGACAAGGCCCAGATTTTTGTACGTAACGGCTTCCTGGATCAACGCATGTGTCCCGCACACGACATCGGCCTCACCGGCGGCTATTTCCCCCTTTATGCCGTCCTTGGTCTCCTGGTCAAGGCCGCTTACCAGAAGTCTGATATTGATACCCATGGGCATCAGGAGTTCGCTCATCGTCAGATAATGCTGCCGCGCGAGGATCTCGGTAGGCGCCATGATCACACCCTGGTAACCGTTCCTTACGGTCAGGACCAGGCCATACAACGCGACGACTGTTTTTCCGCTTCCCACATCGCCTTCAAGGAGCCTGCGCATCGGTTTTGCGCCGGCCATGTCGCGGCTGATATCGGCGATAGCCTTTTCCTGCCCGTCAGTAAGACGGAACGGCAGCCGGTTTTTAAATGTATCCAGGATTTCCGTATCAAGGCTGTGCGCCAAGGCAGTATGGGTGTTCCTGATGCCGGCCTTTTTCCGGGCAAGCGCTGCCTGCAGAAGAAAAAATTCATCGAAGACCAGCCGCCGGTATGACCGTTCCAAAAGCTCAAAGGTAACCGGGAAATGGATATTTTCGACTGCCTTGCGTATATCGATAAGGTCTTTACTGCCGATGACGTCATGCGGTAATGTCTCTTTGAGAAGCGGCAAAAGTTTCTGTACCGCGTTAAAGATAAGGGTGCGCAGGTACCGCTGAGTAACGTCCCGGGTCAGGGGATATACGGGCACGATCCTCCCCATGCTCAGGTTCGCCCCGGTATTGTTCCCGTCGACAGCTTCATAATCAGGATGGCTCATCTGGAGTTTCTGGTGCCGTTCGGCCTTGCCATAAACAATGAGTGACTGGCCGATATGAAAATTCTTCTTTAAGAATGGCATGTTGAACCAGAGGCAATACAAAAGCCCTGTCCCGTCACCCAGCGTAACCTGAAAAACCGGAATCTGCCGTTTTGTCCGGTACATTCCCAGAGAAAGAACCTTGGCGCGCACGCTGTGATATTCGCCTATCTTCAGGTCGCGTATAACGGTAAAGCGGCTGCGGTCTTCATATCGGCGCGGAAGGTAGTACAGGACATCTTCAACGGTCTGTATGCCGAGACGACCCAACAGTTCAGCCTTTTTCGGGCCGACGCCTTTCAGGTAGCGGACAGGCATTGCGACAGTATCGGTCTGGAGCATGGGTGGCATCCCAAGGTTCGTATAATGGATAAACATTTTTCTTGCGTTTTAACTATCGATATGCTAATATACGCCCTACTTTACCATAAAGGAGAAACAATGTCACGTGTCTGTTTTATATGCGGAAAACGAACGGAAACCGGCAGGACCATCACACGGCGCGGTAAGGCAAAACGTTACGGCGGCGTCGGAGAAAAGATCACCGGGATAACCAACCGTCGTTTCATGCCCAACCTTCAGCCGGTCAAGACTGTCATAGACGGAAAGAACAAAAAAGTTCGCGTCTGCGTCAAATGTCTCAAGGCGGGAAAGGTCGTCAAGGCAACACGCATGCCCAAACCGGTAGTAGCCGTTCAGGCATAATCCAACGAACATACTGAGATTCTTAGTCCCGCCCTACAGAAAAAATTATTGGCGGGATTCAGAATGACAGAAATGATCATTGAACGGCGGATGGCGTGCATATCCGCAGGTCCTTCAGCTCCAATTGTATCGAGGTTATTCCCTGCCAGGTATTAAGCCCCAAGGTATAGGCAAGATCAACGGTATCACCGCGGTTCGGTATGGTCATCGCGTTACGTTTAAAGCTTATCGCTTCACACACCGGCTGAGTCCGTAAAGAGCCCCGGTTCCTGATCCATACCTTAACCCCGTTCTTGCCGACATACCGCGGCTCGTCCTGAAGCGTAATATTAGGCGTACTGAAAACCGGGCGCGGATTTCCCGGCCCGAAGGGTTCGAGAATATCGAGCTCATCGATCAGCTGCTGATTGATCGCGGCAAGAGGCATCTCGATATCGACATCGAGCGAAGGGACAAAATCGGTATCCCGCATGACTTGCCTGGCATAATCGTTGATCTTTTCCCTGAAGACGTCTATATTTTTCATATCGATGGAAAGGCCGCAGGCAGCTTCGTGCCCGCCGAAATCAATAAGCGAATCCCGCGACGCTTGAAGGGCATTAAACAGATTGAATTTATCGATACTTCTTCCTGACCCCTTGCCCACGCCGTTCTGCACGGTGATCATGATAGTCGGACGGTAATACCGTTCCTGGATGCGCGAGGCTACGATGCCGATAACGCCGGCATGCCAGCCTTCGTCCGACAGGACAATGACCCGGTGGTCCTTAAAATTGACTTCCCGCTCGACCTTAGCGAGTGCCGCCTCAAGGATATCGGCTTCGATCTTCTGGCGGCCGGTGTTTTCGCGGTTCAGGATCCCTGCTATCCTGTCGGCTTCGAGCTTGTTATCGGTCAATAAAAGGTCAAGCGCGATCTCCGGCGAACCGATCCTGCCCATGGCGTTTATCCGCGGCCCCAGGGCAAAACCGATATGGCTGGTCGATAAGGCGCGGTCTTTCAGCCCCGAAACCGCCAGGAGCGACTGGATACCGGGTTTCTGGCTTTTTCTGATCTCCTCGATGCCGCGTTTCGTGAAGATCCTGTTTTCCGAATGTTGAGGAACGATATCGCTGACCGTCCCCAGGGCGACAAGATCAAGATGCTGTTCAAGGGGATAGAATCGTCGTTTCATAAGCGCCTGGCTGAGTTTATAAACGACCCCGACGCCGGCAAGGTGCTTGAACGGATACGCGCAATCATGCTGATGCGGATTGATAACGCTTAACGCGGGAGGGATAAGCTCTTTTTTGACCGCATGATGGTCCGTTATGATCACATCGATGCCGAGCGAGTTCGCGCAAACGACTTCTTCATAGGCATCGATACCGCAGTCAGCGGTTATGATAAGTTTTACGCCTTTGCTATGGGCAAATTTTATCGCCTCGACGTTCAGGCCGTACCCCTCATCGAGGCGGTTCGGGATATAGGTAATACAATCCCCGCCCAATTCGTCCATGATGATTTTAAGGAGGGCCACCGACGTGATCCCGTCGACATCATAGTCGCCGTATGCCATGATCCGCTCTTTGGCCTCGAGGGCGCGGCCGATCCTCGCCACGGCCATATCCATGCCTTTTAAAAGGAACGGGTCATACGCCGTCGAGACGTCGCCGAACAGGAATTGGCGCGCCTCATCGACTGTCGTTATCTTACGATTGGCAAGAATGCGTCCGAGGACAGGTGAGATATTGAGTTCCCGGGCAAGCGTAGAAACGATCTCCCGGTCAAAAGGTCTTACATGCCAGATTTTTTGCATCACACTATTTCTTCGCTCTCCGCGATGACTGGAATTCAACCAGTACCGGGACGGCAATAAAAATCGTAGAATATGTCCCGGATATACACCCTACAAGCATGGTAAACGCGAAATCGTTGATGACCTCGCCGCCCAGAAAGTAAAGCGCCAGGAGAACTTCGAACACGGTAAATGACGTAAATATCGTCCGTGACAGCGTTTCATTGATACTGATGTTCACAAGGTCGTTGAAGCTCACCTTACGGAGGATCTTCATATTCTCGCGTATCCGGTCAAAGATAACGATGGTATCGTTGATCGAATAACCGACGATCGTCAGAAGTGCCGCAATGACCGACGTCGATATCTCCCTGTTGGTCATGGCCAGGACCGCTATCGTGACCAGGACATCATGTACGAGCGCCAGGATACCGCCGAAGGCAAAACGGAATTCAAACCTGAACGAAATATAGATCATCATGCATACGAACGACAGGAGCAGCGCCTTTATGGCTTTACTGCGCAGGTCGCGGCCGACACTGGGACCGACGTTCTCGACTTTAAGGATATCGAAGTTGTTATTCGCAAATGTCTCTTTGAATTTCTTTATAATATTACCGGGCTCCATCTC
>JAQURW010000099.1 GCA_028715425.1 Candidatus Omnitrophota bacterium | reverse complement strand
TTCGGTGCCGGTGTATACGTCGATCGACCAGGGCCTGTCGCTGGACCAGTCGTTCAGCGGGCAGGGGGTGGCGGGCGGATATTCAAGTCCGGACAATACGCCGGATGCCGGGATGACGCTTGGGGGTACGACCGGGCAGGAGTTTGCCTCCGGGACAGATCCCCTGGAAACGCCGTTTACCGACACATCGCTCGATGCGCCGACGTTCGCTCAAACAGCGCTTGCTTCTAACTCAACAGCGACATCAGGGGCAAGTGCTTATTCGGCGACGCTTAACATAGATCTTGCCCAAAGCGATCCTTCTTTCCAGGCAAGCAATAGTTCTATGAGCATTACACTTGCACCTAATCATACATGGAGCGCGACGCTGAGCGGAAGCATAGGAAGCACTCTTGGGGCGGGCTGGTTCCTCTGTCTGACGAATCAAAACGATAAAGTTACGTTGATAAATGGTTCTCAAAATGATGGAAGTGAGCCTTGGACCGCAGACATTGATTCAGCTAATTCTACGGTAAATGGTAAGACGCTGACCGGGACGAAAGTCGAGGGTACTACAGATGCGGGCCTGGGCCCTCCGGCATGGAAAACGAGCACTATAGAAGGCACGTGGAACTAACACCCCATGCGATGCATAACTAACACCGAACAATGGAAGGCCTTAGCCGAAACCGACATAAACCAGGCAGCCACTGAATTCGGCGCGATCACCGCTGAACAAGCTGCGGCGATCGCCAGGCAGGCAGGCGCCGCATACATAATAAACATAGTCTTAAGGCTTGATACCGACGCCGCCGCAGGAATGCTGAGGAATCTGCCGGACGATTTCCGGGAACAGGTCCTTGCCGGCCTGCCGCAGGAAAAGGCCCGCGAAATACGGGAAGTCATGTCATATGCGCCGGGTACTGCCGGCGCGTTGATGGCTAAAGAAGTCCTGGCAATATCCGTGGACAGGACGATACAGGAAGCGACTGCGTATTTAAGACTGGTAGGCATCGGCCGGAAGGGAAAGGTCTCGTATATCTATGCGGTCGACAACAACCGCCGGATCGAAGGCGTGATCCAGATACGCGACCTTATATTCTATCCGCCGCAAAAATCTATCCGCGAGATCGTCAGGAAGCCGGTCGTGCAGGTGGAGGCAGGGATGTCGCAGCTGGACGTGGCAAGGCTACTGCAAAAGCACCGCTACCTTGGCCTGCCGGTCGTCGATCGTGAACAGCGATTGGTCGGCGTGATCTCGGCCGACAACGCCCTCCAGGTCCTGGATAACGAGGCATCCGACGATATCGCGCGTATCGTCGGCACCAGCCCGGCTGAAATAAAGACACACTCGACGCGAAAAATATTCAACCTCAGGCTGCCGTGGCTTTTCATCAGCATCGCAAGCGGACTTTTCTGCGCGGTCATTATGCATACTTTTCAGCATAAAATAGCGGATATAGCGGTCTTGTTCCTGTTCGTGCCGGTTGTCCTGGGGTTGTCCGAGAGTATCGGGGTCCAGGGCGCGACGATCGTCGTCAGGAATATGTCGCTGGGGTTCATGGCCTCTGAAGAACTCAGGCCGCTTTTTTTACGGGAACTGGCCGTCGGGATATGGATCGGGCTGACGTGCGGCCTGGTCGTCGGGCTTGTTGCCTGGTTGTGGCAGGGGGCATGTACTATCGGGATAGCGCTGGCAATCGCCATGATATGCGCCATGTTCATTTCATCTCTTATAGGGCTGTCGCTGCCGGTAGTATTTAAAAAGCTGAAAGTAGACCCTGCCATGGCATCGGGGCCGATAGTCCTTGCCATCTGCGATATCCAGACGCTTCTGGGTTATTTTACGATTGCGGGCCTTGTGCTGAAAATTCGCTAGAATACTCCGTCTACGGTCATTTCGATGGCGGAACGGCAGGTTTCAAAAATATGTTATACTAACCGTATGTATAGTGTATAATGCTTAGGCTATGATAGAACAGGTTTTGCAAAGCGATATAATAGAGCTTATCAAAAAATTCGGGGACCTCGGCGTATTTCTCGCCATGTTCCTGGAGTCGAGTATCGTCCCGATACCGTCTGAAGCGATCGTCGTCGCGGCCGGCGCCATAGGCGTGCCGGTCGTTTCGATCGTAATATTCGGGTCGTTGGGGTCGACTATCGGAGGTATGGTCGGCTACGCAATAGGGCGCTACGCGGCGATGCCGGTCATAGTTCGATTCGGGAAATATATTTTCATAAAACCGCACCATATCGAAAAGGCCCAGGCCTTTGCCCGGAAGTACGGTGTCCTGGGAGTTCTTATCGGCCGGATAATACCGATCATACCCTTCAAGGTTTTTTCCATTGCCTCGGGGACTGTCAGCACGCCTTTTATTCCGTTTGTCGTATGCACGCTGATCGGGGTCGTGCCGCGTATGTATCTTCTGGCGCTTTTCGGCGCCTCCATCCTCAGGTACAAAAAAATCTCGTTATATTTACTTCTCTTTGCCGTACTGGCATTCATAGTCTATAAAATCCTGCAAAACAGGTCTCTCAAACGTAACACGCAGAACGTCTTATAAGGTTGCTATGGCACCGGAAAAGATCAGCGAATTAACAGGGCTCACCGAGGCTGAAGCCGCAGCCCGCCTGGAGCGGGACGGTTATAATGAATTGCCGTCATCCCGTCGGAGGAGTATGCTCGGCATAATCCTTGACGTGCTGCGCGAGCCGATGTTCCTTCTTCTTGTCGCCTGCGGCACTATCTATATGATATTAGGCGATGTGGGGGAAGCGGTCATGCTCCTTGGATTTGTTTTTGTTATACTCGGTATAACCGTTTATCAGGAGGGAAAGACTGAAAAGGCCATAGAGGCGCTCAGGGACCTTTCAAGCCCGCGCGCCCTGGTAATACGGGACGGCGTTCAAAAAAGGATAGCCGGCCGTATGGTGGTTACGGGGGATAATATCGTCCTGCGGGAAGGGGACAGGGTCCCTGCGGATGCGGTCCTCATATGGGGCATTAACGTGACGGTCGACGAATCTTTATTGACCGGCGAATCGGTTCCTGTCAGAAAAATTTCCCGGTCGCAAGACGACACCGCAAAACCCCGGCCGGGCGGGGACGATCTGCCGTATCTGTATTCCGGCAGTCTGATTGTTCAGGGGCAGGGTGTTGCCGCGGTCATGGCGACAGGTGCCGCTACCGAGATGGGCAAGATCGGAAAGGCGCTCGGCAGCATAAAAAAAGAAGAGACATCTCTCCAGAAGGAAACCGGCTCCCTCGTAAAAATGGTCTTTATTATTGCGAGCGTTCTCTGCCTTGTCGTCGTCTTTGTCTATGGAGTAACGCGCGGTAACTGGCTTCAGGGAATCCTGTCGGGGATCACGCTGGCTATGGCGATGCTTCCCGAAGAATTCCCCGTCGTCCTCACGATATTTCTTGCCTTAGGCGCCTGGCGTATTTCCCAGAAAAACGTCCTGACAAGGAGGATCGTCTCCGTTGAAACCCTGGGCTCAGCGACCGTCCTTTGCGTCGATAAGACCGGCACCCTCACCCAGAACAGGATGACGATAAAAAAGATCTTTAACGGCAGGAATTTTTATGATGTAGAAGAGAAAAAAAATAAGGGTCTCCCCGAACAATTTCATGAGCTGGTCGAATACGGCATACTTGCCAGCAAACAAGACCCGTTCGATCCGATGGAAAAAGCCTTAAAAGAGCTGGGTCAGGGCACGATAGGCGATACCGAGCATATACATACCGATTGGCCGCTGGTAAAGGAATATCCGCTTTCTAAGGAAATGATGGCATTATCCCACGTGTGGGAAGGGCCCGGCGGGAAAAAATATGTTATTGCCGCAAAGGGCGCGCCCGAAGCGATAGCCGACCTCTGCCATACCGACCCTCAAGAGCGCGCCCTTATGGATACCCAGGTCCAGGCAATGGCCGGGGAAGGGATGCGGGTCCTCGGTGTGGCAAAGGCGGTCGTTACCAGGCAGGAGTTGCCGACATCGCAGCATGATTTTGATTTTCGTCTTATCGGATTGATCGGCCTTGCCGACCCGGTCAGGGATACGGTCCTGCCGGCGATCCGCGAATGTTATAATGCCGGGATCCGCGTCGTCATGATCACCGGCGATTATCCGGTTACCGCTCAAAATATTGCCCGGCAGATCGGGTTTCGATCGCCCGATCGGATCATTACCGGGCCCGAACTTGAAAAGATGCCTCTTGATGAGCTCAAGAAAAAAATAAGAACAACCGATATCTTTGCGCGGGTCGTTCCCGAACAGAAATTGCAGATCGTAAAAGCGCTCAAGGCAAACGGCGAGATAGTCGCCATGACCGGCGACGGTGTTAACGATGCGCCGGCCTTGAAAGCGGCTGATATCGGTATCGCCATGGGCGAACGCGGCACCGATGTAGCGCGCGAGTCGTCGGGCCTGGTCCTCCTGAACGACGATTTTTCGTCGATCGTCGAGGCCGTCAGGCTCGGCAGACGGATATTCGACAACCTTAAAAAAGCCATGTCCTATATTATCAGCGTACATATCCCGATAGCCGGATTATCGTTGATACCCGTAATGTTGGGCTGGCCGCTTATCTTGTATCCTGCGCATATCGTATTCCTTGAGCTGGTTATCGATCCCGCGTGCTCTGTTGTATTTGAATCCGAACCGGCAGAACAAGGCGTCATGATTCGGCCGCCGCGGAATCCCCGGGAGTCTCTTTTCGGTAAAAGGCCGCTTATCGTCAGTTTCCTCCAGGGGCTGTTCGCGCTTATCATCGTCATAGCTGTTTTTAAATTCGCGTTGTATAAAGGGCATTCCGAGGCAGGCGCGCGAACGCTGACCTTTATCACCCTGGTCGTTTCGAACCTCTGCATGATCCTTACTAACCGTTCATGGACACGGAACCTGGTCGCATCCCTTGCCGTGCCGAACCAGGCGCTCCTCGCCGTCGTCGGGGGAACCATGGTTTTTCTCTATCTTACGGTACGCCTGCCGGTCCTGGAGCGATTGTTTCATTTCAGCACCATCCACGTTAATGACCTGGCAACCTGCCTGGCAGCAGGGGGCGTCAGCGTCCTCTGGTTTGAGCTCGTCAAGGTCATCTGCTCGCGGCTGAAGATCAAGCTCATCTAAGGCCAATTTTATACTTGACAAAAATACTCATATATAGTAGCATATTGGTGACGGAGAAAAAGATATGAAGGTGACGACAGGTATACGTTACGGCCTGCGGGCCGCGGTGCAACTGGCAAAAGAGTACCGGCGAGGGCCGGTGAGCGTTTCGCTTATTGCCAGGAACGAAAAGATATCGACACAATATCTTGAGCAGCTTTTAAACCGCTTGAAACGGGGCGGGGTGGTAAAAAGTATACGCGGTCCCCAGGGCGGTTACATGTTAATGAAGAACCCGAAGAATATCAGGGTCTACGATGTGGTCAAAAGCCTGGAAGGCGATATGTGCATTGTTTTTTGCATGGCAAGCGGCTCACGGCAACAGTGCAATGTCGAAGAAAAATGCAGCACTAAAATGGTATGGCAAAAGGTGAACGACGCAATCGTGGATGTGTTGCGGTCGATCTCCCTGGAAGATCTGTGCGGAGAGAGGAGCAGGAAATGAAAAGAATATATCTTGACCATAATGCGACGACGCCGGTCGATCCGGCCGTCCTTGAAGCAATGATGCCGTTCTTTCGAGAACAGTTCGGGAACGCATCGAGTGTGCATGAATTCGGGCGTGTCACCCGCATGGCCGTTGACCGGGCGCGGGATTCGATCGCAAAATTTCTGGGGATATCGTCGGCGAGCGAGCTGGTATTTACCAGCGGCGGGACGGAATCCGACAACTTTGCGGTTTTAGGTGTTGCCAAGGCATTGCGGGATAAAGGGCAACATATCGTAACGTCCGCTATTGAGCACAGCGCCATATTGAATACCTGTAAATTTTTGGAGAAAGAAGGATATAAGGTAACGTATCTTAAGGTCGACGAACACGGCCTTGTCGATCTGGACGAGCTCCGCGACAGCCTGACCGGGGATACCATTCTGGTAAGCATTATGCTGGCGAACAATGAGATCGGGACCATCCAGCCGATCGAAGAGATAGCGCGGATGGTCAAAGGCAAGGGGATCGCTTTCCATGTCGACGCCGTGCAGGCGATCGGCAAGATACCGGTCGATGTAAAAAAACTCGGGGTCGATCTTTTATCGTTATCCGGCCACAAATTTCACGGGCCAAAAGGGGTCGGCGCGATCTATATACGCAAGGGGACCGCGATAACGACCTATCAGCACGGCGGACATCAGGAACGTAACCGCCGGGCCGGTACCGAAAATGTCCCGGGGATCGTCGGGATGGGGAAGGCCGTTGATCTGGCGCGGGAGCATATGGCCGCGGAGAGCGCCCGGATGACGGCCCTCAGGGACAGGCTTCACCGGGGGATCGCGAACACCATAAAATATGTCCGCCTGAACGGCCATCCGGAGCTCCGGCTGCCTAATACCCTGAATATCGGGTTCAAGTTCGTCGAAGGAGAATCTATTTTACTTAATCTCGATATGGAAGGCATTGCCGCGTCAACCGGTTCGGCGTGTACGTCGGGCAGTCTTGAACCGTCTCACGTCCTTACGGCAATGGCCGTGGACGCGGCGGATGCTCAAGGCTCTATCAGGTTCTCGTTAGGGAAAGATAATACGGAAGAAGAGATCGATTATGTCATCGGCATATTGCCGCCGATAATCGAACGGCTGCGTAAGATGTCGCCGCTGTACAACGGATAAAGAATATAGCGACATTATACGGGCACTAGTGAATCAGGTAAATGAAGGGAGTAAAGACAATGGAAGGAACATATTCCGAAAAGGTCATGGCGCATTTCAGAAATCCCCATAACGTGGGTGAGATACCCGATGCAAGCGGTGTCGGGAAGGTCGGGAACCCGCAGTGCGGAGATATAATGAATCTCTATATCAAGGTCGAAAATAATGTCATAACCGATGCCAAGTTTAAAACATTCGGGTGCGGAGCCGCAATAGCGACCTCCAGCATGATAACCGACCTTGTAAGGGGCAAAACGCTGGAAGAGGCGGTGAAAATATCAAACCGCACGGTCATCGAGGCCCTGGATGGGCTGCCGCCTATTAAGCGGCATTGTTCGGTCCTGGCTGAAGATGCCCTTAAGCTGGCTATTGAGGATTACCGTAAAAAACAGGGTGTTTAAGGTTAACACTAAACAGGCAAGGCTCCGATGTAAACAATTTGTTTACAATATGATGAATACAGTATATAATAATAAGGTTAACATTAGAAAGGAGATACTCAACCGGCTTACGAAGCAGGATAGGGATGAACGGAAGCGGAAAAGCGGTATGATCAGAGATAAGCTTTTCAGCCTTCCCTGTTTTGCCGAGGCTCATGTGGTGATGTTCTATGTATCGCGTGAGGAAGAGGTTGATACGCACCGCATGATCAAAGAAGCTTTGAGGATAGGCAAAGACGTCGTGGTTCCGTACAGTGTAATCGAAACGCAAGAAATCATTCCATCACGGTTGGAGAACGAGGGTGATCTTGAAAAAGGCCCTTATGGAATAGAACAGCCGAGGCGCGAGGCGCTCCGGCCCGTTCCATTAGAGGAGATAGATGTGGTTATTGTTCCGGGGGTGGCATTTGACGAAAAAAATAACAGGCTCGGACGGGGAAAAGGTTATTATGACAGATTCCTCAAAAGGCTCCAGCCGCGGACAATAACATTGGGTCTTGGTTTCGATTTCCAGCATGTTAAAAACCTGCCACGCGATTCACACGATTTGCCTGTCAAAAAGGTCATCACTGATTAAATACGGCATTGAACGGCTGTTATTGAACCGGTAGCGTAGTGTCATCGAACATTATGCCCGTTCATTTGCCAACACGAGGGAGGGATAGAGATGGCGTACTTTAATATTGTGTTCGGTATTATCGGCGCGCTCTTCTTCTTTCTGGTCGGATATATGCTGCGCAAATACACGGCCAAGATGAAGATAAAGCGCGCTGAAGAACGGTCTAAGATCATTCTGGAACAGGCCCAAACCGAGGCCGAGGCGCGCCGCCGGGAATCACAGCTTGAGGCAAAAGACCTTCTGTTGAAACTCAGGAGCGAGTTTGAGAACGAGACCAAGGAGCGTAAAAAAGAGCTGGTCGCTGTCGAGCGCCGCTTGAGCCAGCGCGAAGAGAACGTCGACCGCAAAGTCGATTTTCTCGACCGCAAAGAAAAAGAATTCAACGACAAGATACGCACCATCGAAGTGCGCGAGCGGGACATCAACGATAAGAACAAGGAACTGGACAGGCTTATTTTCGAAGAAAAGGACAAGCTTCAAAAGATCTCGGGGATGTCGCGTGATGAGGCGCGAAGGATACTCTTAAAACGCCTTGAAGAAGAATTGAATAAAGAATCGGCCGAGCTGATCCACCAGGTCCAGACCGAGACCAAGGAGAAGGCGGACAAAGAGGCCCGCAAGATCATAGGCCTTGCCATCCAGAAATGCGCTACCGATCATACCGTAGAGACGACGGTGAGCGTCGTCAATCTTCCGTCAGACGAAATGAAGGGGCGGATCATCGGTCGCGAAGGCCGCAATATTCGGGCGCTTGAAATAGCGACCGGTATAGACGTTATTATCGACGATACGCCGGAGGCCGTTATCCTGTCCGGGTTCGATATGATGAGGCGCGAGATCGCGCGTATATCGCTGGAACGGCTTAT
>JAQURW010000098.1:1720-8731 GCA_028715425.1 Candidatus Omnitrophota bacterium | reverse complement strand
GAATTTCTATACCAAGGTGATCCGGTCGCGCGAATACCGCCGTTCACAGGAACACGCGCTTAAAAAGCTGGCTAAATCCCTGGACGATATCCAGCTCAAATTCCGTAAACTCGTCGAGGGGACGGCACCGGACCAGTTCGGCATGACCGGACACGGCTGGAACGAACTCCTTAGTATAAACATATTCGCCCCGTATCTGGACAATACGGACAACTTACGGCGGCCGGTTGAAAATATCCATGTCATCCAATATATCGAATACTGCAAACGATGGATCGAATATGCCTTGAAAAGCGATGACGCATACGTGTTCGGCCGCGGACTGGAACCGACGTACGGTTTCGATGCACGGCGCCGGTATGCGCCGGTCCTTTACCTCAAGGCGCCGCATTTCACCCAGTTGAGAGATACCCAGAACCGAATGGTACAGCTTATGCCGGGCTACAGCGAAGATTACGGCACGAGACCCGACCATGCAGGGAATCCTGTCAGTTGTTATCATCCGGCAGAAGATAATGCCCTGTTTAACGGCCCTGCCGAATACGGGCCGTCATTCCACCCGTTCCCGATAACACACCTCTCAGACTCGCTTTTGGAATTAGCCCGGCGCATAAAAGAGGTACAGGAAATAGCCGAGCAGGCTGCGCCGTCAAGACAGACCGAGCGTTTGTCCCGCGAAGATATGGCCGAGGCAATAACGGTGTCGAACGCCCAGACATACTTCGTCAACCGACAGAGCATCCGCGCCCACGCGGGGCTGTTCGGGCCGGGGCCAAGCCGTTCGAGCGACAAGAAAGGCGTATTCCGCCACGGTATTTCGATGATCATCATAGCCGCTGCTATCCCGCTTCTTATACGCGCGGCATACCGGTTCCGTTCAGCGCTTATAACATGCGGTATCATAGGGGCAGACCCGAATTTTACACTTTTGGAATTTGCCTTTTTCTCGCTTATCATGATGTCGACTTCAGTCGTCCTGTACGCGACATTCCAAAAATTGATCCTTTCGGAAGCGCGGTATATCGGCGCAGACGAGACCGCTGAAGATGTCCGCCAGATCACACGCTTTGTCCCTAAAAATATATTGTACGAATCAATAAAGGATGTTACCCGGGCGATATACAGGGAAGAGGGCTCCGAAGAGTATATACCGGCATGCCTTTTACCGGTCGATCCGGCAGGCGATCCTGTCAATCTCACGCCTGACAACGCGCCCGCTATGCTGCAGGAACTACGCGATGACTATGAAAACAAGTTCCGGTTATACGCATCTCTCGGCCGGGTCCCGTCGCAGCATCCGTTTTACCGCTTACTCCTTAAATACCCGATCCTTCACAGCCTCTATCTTTCATGTGTCGAACGCAGCCGCCTTATCGAGATCATCCTCGCGGATACGCGCCTTGCGACAAAACTCGACGCGGCCGGGTTTGACTTACGGGCGCATCCCGAGTATCCGCTCGACGACCCGATCCTGTCGCCGGCCGGGCGCGCGTATTCGAATTATGACATCCTCTCGGAACTGAACTGCGACGACATACTCTATATCATAAGCCACTATCCTCAGCTGTTCCCCAAGGTCAACCTCATGCTCACCATATTCGGGGCATACCGCGGTTCGGTCCTGTCAAAGATGATCAGGATCGTCAACAATTTCGGCGACAGCTACCCCGGATTGGTAGAACGCACCCCCGGGACCATTTCGCCTATAGAGATCACGCCGTGTGTGGACAGCGAAGATGACAACACCCGATTAGACACGTACGAGGCAATCTACGGCTCGGCCGCAAGCGGCCAGGCCACAACGAAGCCCGGCCCGCTCAATGCCTACCGGGACACGATATTCGTGGCCGGTTTTCCGCGCCGGGGGATGCCCTATGGCCGCGGGGAACGCATCGACCGGAAAAAACCCGCGCTCAACGCATGGAGCGTATGGAAACTTACCTGGCGTAACGCCAGGGAAAACAAGAAGGCATCGGATTATGTCGAGCTTATCGACGAAGAAGATATCGTAACGCCGCTCGACCTGATCGCGAAGGCATGCGTCATGGAGATGCGTCAGCGCGCAATACGTGAACAACTCAATAACTCATACCGCAGGCATCCGACAGATGAACCCTGTGCCAATACGGACGACACAAGGCAATGGGGGATCAATATCGACCGGCAGCGGCCGGCGTTGGAAAAAGAGTTCGATACGCGGGTCTACGGTCTCATGAAAGACATCGATCTGCCGGGAGTGCTGGAAGACGCGAATCTCTGGCACGCCGATAACAGGAAGGGGACCGGCCGCAATTTGTTGGACGATATAAAGAACGGATTTAACATACGGGAGGCCCTTGAGTCCCTTATCGAAATGCAGGTTTTTGACCGCGCACGTCTTAACGAAATCAAGAATGAGATAACGGACATAAAACACCGTCTCTCAAAAGCGAATGACAGGCTCGAAAAAGCGCGGCTCGGCAAGATATTGGCAGGCGAAACGCTTAAGCTCGGGGAATGTTACGCAAACGCTCTTTCCCATGACAAGAATATGTGGGGCGCCTACCTCGTCTACGCATTCCTTCGTCCGTACATTATCGATATCCGCTCCGACGAACGCCGCTATCCCGGCCTGTCCGATTACGATGCGGCAAAACGCGTCTTTGTCGAAACCGAATTTAAAGTCAGGAACATACCCGATGTTATCCAGTCTGAACTACGCCATATCACCATGGACATGCCCAACTGGTCACGCGACGCCTTCGTGGATTATTTCGTATGGCATAACCTTGTACAGGTCGGACAGACCAAGGTCGGGTTCCTCTTTTTAGGGGGAACGGGCAACAATTTTGTCTGGGAAAATCTGGCAGGGATCGAGGCGGCCTTTGACCCTGCCCGCCAGGCAGCGCTCAAAAGCGCGATCGACCGGATCAAAAAACGGTTGTCGGCAGTAAAGGCGATACTTAAAAAGAACCCGATGCATGAGCGGTATAAAAAAGAATACAGGTCCCTTATCGCTCATCTTCGTGCACACGAACAAAAACTCAAAGAACTTTATATGCCGTACATTGCGCCGTATTCGTGCCGCGCCGAAATAATGCTCTGGTCGTTCCCGCTCAGAAGGGCCGTCCAGGAAGAGGAGACCGGGCATGCAAATACGGTCCGCGGAGAATTCCAGGACGCTAGCCTGATACGCCCCTATTATCATACGGGAAAGGCCATCCTTTATATATCGGTCCTGTCGATCATGTATTTAATTGCGCATGCGGCTCTGCCGTCGGCTGTCCCTGCCACTGGCGCGGTTACCGGCATAGCCCTTCTTTTTTCGATCCCGGCCATCTGGAATATCATCATCGGCATAGGGATCTATTTTTTGAAAGTGCCTCCGGTTCCCGAATCTGTCAGGATAACGTCCAAGACTTTCAGGAAATATATCAATGACCTTGAACTGGTAGGCGTCTGGGATATGTACAATCAGATAGAAGACGCAGAGCGGGGAAGCCGCATTGCGCTCAAGAAACTGAAATGCACCCGTCTTACCGGCAAATATGTCCAGATACTCGAGGAACTTTTGCCTGCCCTCGGGCACGGCTGGCATGTCCAGCGTGAACGATGGATCATCTTTCAGGCATTCTGGGTCATTCTTGCTTATCCGCCGGCATTTTTCATGTACCTCGGCCAGTTCATAGGATTCGGCGTCGCTATCACGGCATTTTTTACCCTTACCAACGGGACAGGAGCTCTTGCGACGCTGGGCATAGCTTCGCTCGGCTTTTTCGGCGGCGGGATCATTGCGGCCGTCGCAGGCCTCTATCTGGTCCGGCCTATACTTAAGGCATGCGGCGTTTCTATCAATCCATCAACGAGCCGCACGACGTTCATGATCGCCGGACAGGCAGGCGGGCTCGTGATCGGGATTGCCACGACATACCTTCTTTTAGGAATGCAGGGATTGACCCTGTTGGCAGCAGGCACGGCGGGCTTTGTCCTGGGCGGCCTCGGATTCTACGGCCTCGGGTACCTGGTCTACAAGGTCTTTTCCGGCCGCGGCATAGTGCGCGGCGAACAATTCGATGCCGACCCGATGACTGCCTTAGGCGGCTTCGGCATCGCAGGCTGGCTCAAAGGGTTCTGGCTTCTCCAGAATGTCGCGACCCTTTCAGGGGCGACCTTGATACTGTTCCTCTCTGGGGTCATGATCAGGCTCACCATCGGCACCGGCATCCTGTACCTGATACTGCGGCCTTCTATCATGGGTATGAACGTCACCGGTATGCTCATTACCGTACTTTTAAGTTACAAGATCTATCGCGTTATCATGGATATCGTCAATAAGCGCCTGGCCCTCCAGGCAGCGGTAAAGGTGCGCGGAGAATTCGTGAAAGTCGGCATTACCCTGATCAATAGTATCGTCACGATCACGATCACGTGCGCCGCATATTTTCTGTTTCAGGGTTTCACGAATACGTTCTTCGTCGATACACTGGGATACGGGTCCGGGACCGGCACCGTACTGTTCGATCTTGCCTCACGCATCATGGACTTGCTGAGACAGGCAAACGCCTTTTTTATGGATTGGCGGTGGGGTCTGGGGATGTATATTACACAACCCATTCTGCTCTTATGCATGGCCGCATTCGCGCTATGGCGATATGCCCCGGAGAACGAAGAATCGACCAACCAAGCGGTCAACTACATGATGGCGGACGAAGAATTCAGCTATCTCTACGGATTACGCGAATTTGTGAAGACCAAGGTCCCGGACCCTGCGACCGGAGGGATGAGGACCGTATTAAGCCAGATCCTCGGCGATAGCGCGCATCCTGACCATGAAGACCTGGCCGCAGAGGACGTGAAAGACTATAACACCGTCGATGCGATACTCGATACCTATAAAAAAGAGCTTCTGATCGACCTGGAGAAAGTAGCACGCGACCCCGCCTATCAAATGCATACCGAATTGATCGGATTTAAGGGCGTCGTTAAGGAATATTTGAAATCAGAACAGGGGGCCCTTGACTTTAAAAATTACGCGGACAGACTGTCAAAGGACCCGATGAGCGAGGACACGACCTTATCAGACTTTATCGTAAAAGAGATCGGCACGAATCCGTCCCTTAACGCTGAATTTCGCGAGCTATACCTGATCGCAGTGCCGCACATAGAACGGGCCCTCGAAGGGGTTAGAAGCGTTTCAAGGGGCGAATACGTACCCACCTGGAAATTAGCAGTTACCGGCGCCATATTATTCGGCGCCGGCATCGTCATGATGTACGCGTCAAGAAGTATCACCATCAGCCTGGTGCCGATGATCGGCGCAGTCATCCTGGCCGGACTCGGCACATTGTTGGTCGCGATCTACAGCACTAATAAACTCTACCGCGCGGGGTATATTTCGCGCGTTCTCGTGACCTTCGCGGGAGGACTGGCGGCGACAGGCCTGACCTACTGTTATTTGTTCTGGACCGGCGCCGCTGACGGATTCCTTATCGGTATACCTTTTATAGGGGCGCTGGCCGCCTCATTACTGGCGTATATACTCGATACCGGCGAAAGAAAACCCGGACACTCCGTGTATGTAGCCGGCCGCCTGACGTACCACATGCTTGCATACCTCGTCCTGGCGGCAATCCGCGTAACAGAGTATTTTATGCATATGGACGTTCCCGCAAACCGGAGCATAAAACGAAGCATGATGGCGTTCGAGGCATGGTGGGTATCCGAAGGGTTCTGGCTGCGCGGCAGGACAGACGCCGAGCGTATCCTCATGAGCCGCGGGTTTGATTACGACTACGTAACGGCATCAGCCCACAATTTCATCCATAACCGCACCAGATCGGTCGTGCTTCTGGCAATCCCTCTGGCAGTCCTGACACTGCAACCGATCGCCAACATGATCAGGCTCTCCCAGATAAAGGACGAGTTCGTTCTTCTGGACGATGCCAGGCGGTATCATCTATTGTACGGCGAATCACGGACATCGGTCGTACGCGAAGCCTTTCAGAGCCGCCTGAAACGACTGCCTATCGAAAACATGGTCGGTTATATCGAAGGCATGATCCATGATTTCGAGGAATCGTGCCGCCGCGCCATACGCGAAAAAAGCGACGACGAGATCAAGCACACGCGCCTCAAACTCCTCGATATCCTTATAGGCGTCGAGGAATTCAAACGGCACTATGCCGGCGATCAGCGTATGCAGCCTGCAGCCCGGTCATGGGTCCATTATATGGACAACCAGCTTCAGGAAGCACTGTCACGGCTCGGCGACCGTTATTTGAGCGCCCTTGAAACATCCCTTGGCCGGCCCGGCCTTTCATTCCTTAATAACGAAAAGGACCTGGCCAAGGAAACAATCGAAGACGATGCCGTTTCGTGGTCGCGAAGTTATACCCTGCCAAAAGGGACGATCAAAGAAGGCTGGGGTTTTGTATTCGAGGCAGAATTTCCTGACGAACTGGACGGTTCGTATATCCGGGTAACCGGCGAGAGTGAAGACGGGAAAAAAATCCGCGGCGTTCTCTACGGAACAAACAGCCGGCGGCATATCCCTACTGATACCGTCCCGATATCGCGTGAGGACAACACCATCACTGACCGTTTAAAAAATACCGGCGAGCAAAAGATGTACCGTTTCATCCCGTATTCCGTTAATCCTGATCTCGGGTATGACGTTACGATCACCGTGTCAAGACCGGGTTCGCAGCTTTCTGCCGACACCAATAAACCCGTCGAGATCAAGATCGGCAGGCCCCGCGTTCAGGCGCCGTTGCCGGATAAAGTCGATCCCCAGGACGTTGTCGATTCCATTATTCATGCCACCTTGACAAAGCCGGATCGTTTCCAGAAGATCATGGGCGATGATGCATCGTTGGCCAAGAAGACAGGCGCTATCGCACAGGAGGCTATCAAGGCAAAGATCGCCGCCCTTGAACGCGAACGCAACGCGGCCTTAAGTGAGATAAAAATGATCGCGGTCAGATTCCGCGCAGACCGGGGCAAGGTCCAGTCGCTTCAATCCCCGCTCATGAA
>JAQURW010000098.1:0-1710 GCA_028715425.1 Candidatus Omnitrophota bacterium | reverse complement strand
GAAAAAGGTAAAAGAGATCGAATCCGAGATGGCAACGCTTTCGGAAAAAGTCATCGTCACACGGCCGCGCATCGGTCACGGTTCCGGGAAACCCGCCGAAAATCCCGACATCACACTTGCAATACCCCGGGCCGTGCCGGAGAAAACACGGCGCCGTATCGAGGCCGCCGTCAACAGGGCAACCCGCCACCTGCCCGAACATATCGAAGTATTATTTTTCCGCGATCAGGGAAGCGATGACGCCAACATACGCGAGGCCGAGCGCAGGGCACGGCAAAACGGAAGCGCCATGGTGATCCCGGTACGCCGATCAGTATCCATGAACGGCCTGACACGGGAGATTACCGCGGGATTTATCGATAACGTCGTCATCGACCTTTTCAGGCTCAGGCATCCCGGCCTATCCGATATCGACCGGACACGTGAAAAACTCCTCACTATGCCCAAAGCGGAAATCTCGTCTATCGAAAAACGACTGTCTCTCGTCCTGCCGTCGGTTGTCTCCGCACAACTTGCGGGGGATAACCTTTACGCGATGAATCTCAGGCTAGGCCATATCGCGCGCGCGTATGCGGCGAACGAACCTTTGAGCGAACCCGCTTTACGATCCGTCGAAAACGATAATGTGAAGAAAGGGATCGGAGTGACAATCGACAATTTCGGCGAGCTTAAATTGATCGCAGAGCAGTATAAGAACCGCATCAAAAAAGATGCCTACAAACAATTCCAGATACATGTCACGGTCAACGTCAAGACCGCCGCAGAACGTGTACGCCTGGAAAGCCAAAAGGAAACTTTACTCAGTAAAATGGATATCCCGAGAGCGATCATAAATCCTGCTAACGTGACCATCGAAACCGGCGCACGCGGTATCGACGGGATGCTCTCAGGCATGAGAGCCGCCGGTATACTAATGACGGACATCGTCATTATCGACCGGTATGCCGAAGGCCGCTCCGGCATTCCTGAAGGACTACGCCTGATCGAATACGATACGGTCGTCATACCGGGTATTATAGACGCGGCCTTAGAACTGTTAGCCAGGCCGATCGGAGACGGGAACGTGCCTGGACTTAGACAGCGAAACAGCTGGTATCTATTTGTACCGAGAATTAAAAAGGAGGACATTGACGCGCTGCGGCGCGAGATCAATGAATACGAACGGATACTCTATGCAGCTTAATATGTTAAGCCATAAAATAGTTATATTATATTGCAAGCATTTGCTTTTGCCATAGGCCATACTTGAAGTAAGGAAATTTTCCGTCGGAGCAAGCTTTTTCTGCTCCTGCGGAAGATTTTATAGACTTAGTACGGAGACAACAATATGCGGGATTTAAGCCTACATTTTTATTACATCCTTGTTACATAACCATGACACTCGGAAACACAATAAATGATATACTTTGTCACACGGAACAAGAAAGGTAAAAAACAGGATCGCACCAATAACTTAAAAGACATATATCATGAAAAGACGGAGGTCATAAATGAGTGCTTGGCATGAAGAAAATAACGACGGGATGATCGACTGGAGAAGGCGTCACGCGCTTTTCTTTAAAACGATCTCGATCGTTCTTATTATCACGTTCCTCTTATTTGACATCACGTGGGCGCAGGGGGGAACACCGATTTGGGAACACGCAAAACCATCTAATGTAGGGGCGTACGGCAATACGCCCCTACGTAACAATATCACCGTCCCGTATA
>JAQURW010000001.1 GCA_028715425.1 Candidatus Omnitrophota bacterium | reverse complement strand
GCTGTTAAACCAGAGAAAGCCCAAACCGCTTCCGACGATAGCGGCGCAAAAAACGCACCGTTCGCCTGCCCCCGGCAGATAAAACACGTTGAGGTATTCTGCCGCGATCACGTTACCGGTCACATAGCTTATGATAGCATAGGCTATGGCGATGATAGTCGCGCAGCCGATCGCAAGGCCATCCAGGCCGTCGGTCAGGTTGACCGCATTGCTTGCAGAGACCATGACCAGGACGATGAACCCGGCATAGGCAATACCCAGGTCAAGCACAAGGTCTTTTACAAACGGGATCGTCAGCGTCCGCGGGAGGTCCGTATACCGGTAAATGTAATAGGCGACAAATCCGGCAACAATAAGCTGGCCGATAAATTTTGCCGAAGCGTGCAATCCCATATTCCGTTCACGAATGAGTTTGATATAATCATCGACAAAACCGACAAGCCCGAGGCCGAGCATGCTGATAAGGCACAGGATAACATACTGATTATCCAGGCGCGCCCAAAGAAGGGTCGACAACATGACCGAGAACAATATCATGAACCCGCCCATGGTGGGCGTGCCTGCCTTATGCTTATGCTGCTGATAAAGCTCTTCGACATACTCGCGCCGGATATGCTGACCGACCTTAAGACGCCTGAGCATCTCGATGATGAACGGGCCGAAAACGAGGGTCAACGAAAATGCCGTAACACTCGCCATGGCCGCGCGGAACGTTATGTATTTAAAGACATTAAAACCGAACCACCATTCGCGCAACGGATACAAAAGATCATATAGCATATCTGGCCCCTATATCCTTTTCAGTGCCTCAACAATGTTTTCCATGCGGGTCGTCCGCGACCCTTTTACCAGAACCATATCGCCGTTTTTGATAATATCCGGCAATGATCTCTCGGCTTCCTCCCGGGAGCGGAAATGATAGATATTTTCCCGGTCCATACCGCCTAGAACAGCCCCCTGGGATATGTGACCGGCAAGTTTGCCGACCGTCACCAGGCAGCCGATCCCTGCCCCGGCAACGATCCTCCCGCACTCGCGGTGAAGTTTCTTCGCATGGACACCAAGTTCCAGCATGTCCGATGATATGATAACACATCTGCACATGCGTTTAAAGGGGATAAGCGACTGAACCGCTGTCTTAAATGACAGTGGATTGGCATTATAACTGTCGTTAATTATCGAAAACCTATTTGCCTTCATCCGAAAGAGCCTGTTTGAAAGCGGATTTTCGTAATCCTTGAGACGTTTGGCCATGGATTTCATATCAAGCCCAAGGATACGGCCGACGCCGATACCGGCGAGGGCGTTAGCGATATTATGCATTCCCAGGAGCCCCATCGTGAACGGAATCCTTCCAACCGTAAAACTGATGCCATCGTGCGCGGCCTTTACTGCCAGGCCGCGCACATGACATGCACGATCAACGCCGAAATAACTGATGCGGCAGTGCGGATGAGCCTTCCTTAGAAGGGCATCATCTCCATTAAGGACTGCCCAGGAAGCCGGGGCCAATGCATGAAGAAGGCAGCTTTTTTCCTTAAACACGTTCCGGATAGATCCAAGCCCTTCGAGATGGGAGGGGCCAATATTGGTGATCACGCCGATCGTCGGGGCCGCTATTTCGGCAAGCCTTTGTATTTCACCCGGTACGTTGGTTCCCATCTCGAGAACGCATGCATCATGGGTATTATTCATCCCGAGGAGAGTAAGCGGCAGTCCTATCAAATTATTCCTGGTCCCTTCGGTCTTCAATACCGTGCAGGATCCGCCCAACAGGTGGCTGGTCAACTCCTTTACCGTTGTTTTACCGCTGGATCCTGTTATAGCGATAACCGGCACGGAAAAACGCATCCGATGATAGTGCGCAATATCGCCTAACGCACGGAGGGTATCGGGAACGATAAGGACCGGCAGGTCACGGTGTTCAGCGATGAATCTCTTGTAACGTCCGGCAAAACGATTCGAGATAATGACACAGCGAGCGCCTGCCCTGGCGGCCAAGACGACAAAATCATGTCCGTCGAAACGGTCGCCTTTGATCGCAATGAAACAATCCCCCCGATGTAATGTCCTGGAATCGATGGCGATGCGGGAGATCTTTATATTTTTAAAATTGTGCGTTCGGGCACCGGTTGCAAGGACCAGCGCTGCGGTATCCATAGCATTCCTGTCTTGAAAACTGTAGTTATCGGCCGGCTGCCAGACTATCGAGAATCTTTCGTGCAACATTACGGTCGTCAAAGGTATATTGTTTATTGCCGACGATCTGAACAGCCTCATGCCCTTTACCGGCGATCAGTACGATATCATTGTTGCGCGCGTTAGATAAAGCCTTGTGTATCGCGGCCTTCCTGTCCGGTATTATACTATAATTCCGATATTCTTTGCCGATTCCTTTTCTGATCTCGCGTATGATCGCTAAGGGATTTTCGCTGCGCGGATTATCGCTGGTGATTACCACCTGATCAGAGAGCCGCACGGCAACCTCACCCATCCGAGGCCGTTTGGAACGGTCCCGGTCCCCGCCGCAACCAAAAACCGTAATAAGCCTGGAATGCCTGGCATAAGGCCGAAGCGCCGAGAGGACTTTAGAAAGCGCATCCTTGGTGTGGGCATAATCCACAAACACCGTGAAATTCTGGCCCCGGTCAACCGCTTCAAGTCTACCCGGCGGGCCAGGGAATAACCGGATACTTTCGGCGACCTTGCCGATATCCAGCCCGTTTGCATACGATACGGCCAGCGCCGCAAGTATATTCGAAATGTTATGTCTCCCGATCAACCGTGTCCTAATGCTGCATTCCCGATCGGGAAAAACAGCCCTAAATACGGACCCGTTTATATCCGAATGTATATTCTTTGCCGCTACGTCTCCTCCGTCCTTTATGCCGAAGGTCAGGACCTTACGGCTGATACTGCGTTTCAGGCTTCTGACGGCTGGATCATCATTATTAACAATCGCGGTGCCGCCTCTTTTCAGTTGGTCGAAAATCATTGCCTTGGCACGCAGATAATCTCGCATGGTCTTATGATAATCAAGATGTTCAGGGGTCAGGTTCGTAAACACTGCCTGGTCAAAAAATACTTTGCCGACCCGCTTTTGGCATAACGCATGGCTTGAAACCTCCATAACCGCAAAATCGGTTTTCGCATCGGCCATTCGGCCCAGGAATTTTTGAAGTGACAACGCATCGGGCGTGGTCCGGTCTGCGGGTATGGACGAGGTACCGACCTTATATATGACCGTGCCGAGCATGCCGGTTGAAAAACCAAGGTCTGTCAGGATCTTATCGAGAAGAAACGCTATCGTTGTCTTTCCGTTCGTGCCGGTAATGCCGACAACACGCATTTTTTTTGATGGCTCCCCGTAAAAACGCGCCGACAACGCCGACAACGCGCAATGCGTATCGCCGACACGGATCAGTTTCGCGCCGTCGATCGCAAGCCCGCGTCTTTTCCACCGGTCAGCCTGCACGACACAGGCAACGGCCCCGCGCATGACGGCATCTTCCACGTACGCGTGCCCGTCTGCCTTCTCCCCTTTTATCGCGATGAAGAGGTCGCCGCGTTTGACTGCGCGCGAATTTAGCGCGATCCCGCTCACGGTGACGCCCCGATAGGTCAGTTTCTTCATACTAGCTTACTTCCAGGTATTTTAATGCCTTTTGCATGATCGTGCGAAAAGCCGGCGCCGCAACAACACCGCCGAAATGGTTTCCCTTTGGCTCGTCGACGCAAACGACCAGCGTCATCCTCGGGTCTTTTGCCGGGGCAAACCCGATAAACGAGGCTACAAACTTTCCTTCCTCGTAATGCTTGCCTCCGCCGACCTTTTGCGCGGTCCCGGTCTTACCGCATGCCGTATAGCCGTCCAATTTCGCCTGTTTGCCGGTACCCCGTTCGACCACTTCCCGTAAGATCTCTTTCATAGTCCGTGAAGTCTTTTCGGAAATAACGCGGCTTTTGACAACCGGTTTATGCTCCAGAATAACATTGCCGGTCGCGTCAGCGACCTGTCTGACGATGTAGGGCTGCATCAGAAGGCCGCCGTTAGCAATGGCAGATATCGCAACAGCAAGCTGTATCGGGGTGACCGAAAGGCCCTGGCCCATAGGCACCGTTGTCATATCGGAATCTGTCCATGTTTTTTTATGGCGGACGATCCCGTTCTCCTCGCCTTTCAGATCAATGCCGGTCTTTTTGCCCATACCGAATTTATTCAGGTAATCGAACATCCTGTCCTTACCAAGCCGCGATGCGGCCTTGACCGTACCTATATTGCTTGAGTTGACAATAACATCCTTGAAGCACAATATCCCGTACGGATGGTAATCATGCAGGATTCGTTTCTTCCCTATATGATATTCGCCGCGTTCGCAATCGAACATATCGGTCGTCTTGACTACCCCTTCCTCAAGGACGGCGCTTGCCGTGACGATCTTAAAGACACTCCCCGGTTCAAAGCTGTCGGTAATAGACCGGTTCCTGAAGAAAGACGCGGTCCGCATTTTCGATTCATTGGGATCAAATTCCGGATAATTTGCCATAGCCATGATACGCCCCGAATAAGGGTCCATCGCTATGATCATGATACCCTTCGGATGATAAAGGCGTACAATATCGCCCATGGCCTCTTCGACGATCTGCTGGATGACTTCATCGACGGTCAATATCAGGTTATAGCCGTTCTTGGCCGGCAGGTCTTCGCCGTCGAACGAGATGTACGTTTGCCGCGCATCCTTAAGGATATGTTTGTAGCCGTCCCTGCCTTTAAGAACCTCGTCGTAGGTGCTCTCAAGCCCCTCAAGGCCGTGATTGTCCATATCCGTAAACCCGATGACCTGGCAAAGAAGCTTAGAGTTCGGATACGAACGTTTTGTTTCCGGAAGGAGACCGATGCCGCTTATGTTTGCTTTAAAAAGCGCCGTTTGCTCGGTATCGCTTATCTTTCGCTTGATCCATACAAAGGCCTTGTCACGATTTAAGCGGTCCATAAGATACGGACGGGGCAGGTTCAGTATTTTCTGGAGTTTGACGGCAACCGCTTCCTTATCGTCAATAGAACGGCTGACGGCATAAACGCTGTTAATACTGGTATCGAGGGCAAGCACCCTGCGCTTAACGTCAAAGATCGTTCCCCGCATAGGCCGTATTTTTAAGAGCATGGTATGCTGATGGAGCGCCTTCTGCACATATTTTTTATGAAGAACTATCTGAAGTGCCGCCAAACGGAGCGTAAGGATAACAAAAAGGAATGCTATAAAAAAAAATACTATCTTTTGTCGTCGTCTGGTACGTATGATGTGCACGGGATTGTATGATGATCAGTTTTACCGCGACGACTTTGCTTCCGCGACCGCGGTAAATGTGTCAAATATGTTTTTCTTTACGCCGGTCTTAGCGCTGCGAGACACGATCTTCTTTTTTGCCGGCAGCGACGCATAATAAATGTGTCTGGCATCCGCCTGTACAAGTTCTATATTTTTTGAACCGAGTTTCGCGCTTAAAACCGACGGCGATTCCAATGAATTTAGATTATACACTAAGTGCCGATGCTGGTCAACACAATAGGAGAGCCAGCGCTCACGCTGGCTTACGTCGTAACCAAGCATAACGATGGATATGTTCTGATGGACATATAAAAGGAAAAAAACAGATGCCAGGGATGTTAAGATAAAAAATCTGGGTATGGTAGAGGACCTCATAGGGTACCTGCCGCTTCGATCACCCTGAGTTTTGCGCTGCGCGAACGCGGATTTGTTATACATTCCGCTCGTCCAGGCGTGATCGGTTTCCGGGTAATAACGGTAAAAGCCCCGGTTGCGGCAAGGCCGCGAAAGGCGTGTTTGACGATACGATCTTCAAGCGAATGGAACGAGATCACGCATGCCCTGCCGCCTCTTTGAAGAAACAGCGGTATCTTTTCAAGTGTCCTCCGCAGCATATCAAGTTCATTATTCACTTCGATCCTGACGGCCTGGAATGTCCTGGTCGCAGGGTGGATCTTCTGCGACCGATACCAGACTCCGACGGCTTTGCGGATAAGATCGGCAAGCTCATCAGTCGTCGTTATCGGCCCTGTCTTTCGCTGGCGTACGATAAAAGACGCAATACGACGCGCATGCCGTTCCTCGCCAAGGTCCCTGATCATTGCCATCAGCGCATCCTCACTATATCGATTCACCACATCATATGCCGTTAACGCACGCGAACGGTCCATCCGCATATCAAGCGGCCCGTTTTTCATAATACTGAATCCCCGGCCGGCGTTGTCCAGTTGCAAAGACGACACACCGAGATCAAAAAGCATGCCGTTAACCGCCCGGATCCCCCGGCCGCCGAGTATCCTGTCGATGTCGCTGAAATTCCCTTTGACAACCACGTATGAGGAGGCGTAGCTACGTTTAAGTAATTCATCGGCATAATGCAACGCCTCCTCATCCTGGTCTACCCCTATCAACGACCCGCCGGGCACAATGTTCCGCAGGAGCGCCTCGGCATGCCCCCCGCACCCCACCGTCGCGTCAAGTATAATGTTCCCGCGCCGTGGTTTAAGATATTCAATGACTTCATCTAAAAGAACCGGTGTATGCCGCGCATACTCGTTATTAGAGCGCATTATAGCGTTTCTTGAGATCTAAAACTTTTTTTACCTTATTCCATTCCGTGCCGATTACGCGTTTCAAGTTGATCGATCGCATCCGTTTAAGCCGCTCTATGTTGTTCTTGGGGTCCAGTATCTCAACGCCGTCGCTTTCCTGCAGAACAAATATAGCCTTCATAATGCACCGCCTTCCTTGTCAGCGTTATGTCTTTTCTTTACCGTCAAGGTCGATGAGTTTTTCCGCGATATCCTCATACGAATCCTTGGATGTCTGGTAAAATTCCTCCCACTTTTCTTTGGCCCATATTTCGACACGATTTGAAACACCCACGATAACGATATCCTTCTTAATGCAGGCATATTCCTTGAGATAGGACGGTATCAATACCCGGCCCTGCTTATCGGGTAAAACGTCCACTGCCCCCGAAAAGAACAAACGGTTGAAGCGCCTGGCTTCTCTTTTGGTAAATGAAAGCGAACGGAACTTTGCTTCCTGGGTCCGCCATTCGTCTTCGACAAACATGAACAGGCATGTATCGAGGCCGCGCGTAATGTAAAATTTCTCGACATAGTGTTCCTTCATTCCTGCGCGGAATTTTGAAGGTATTATTATTCTTCCCTTCTTGTCCAGTGAATGGAGATATTCCCCGTAAAACATATACTCCACTTCCCTCCACTTTACTCCACTATTAATTAAAAATATATCATATAATGGGCTGTTGTCAAGGCTGGAACCGGGGTTTTTGGGACGGTATTATTTCAGATATCCGGGACTACTAACTATTGTGGTTATTGTTTCAGAGGCTACTATATGTTGACGTGCCGACGGAATGAAATATATTTTTTTTGCAGAAGGAGCGACGGAGCGGACCTATAAGCCGAGTTCTGTGCGCCTCGCCGGCACTTAAGCATACTGCGTTTAAATACCGACGGGCCGGTAACCATCCATCTAGCCCCGTCATTACTGACGGGATCAAGCGGTCTACCCGTCCCGACAGAACCGAAGTTCTAGGAACGGGTCGTTCCTGAATCGGGACCTATTTGACCTTGCTCCACGTAGAGATTCTCGCGTTTCACGTCCGCATATCCGAAGACATGCTTACTCGTCTCTGTGAGTCTGATCCTCGCCTTGCAGCGGGCGGCCGTTAGCCGCTACGTCACCCTTTGGAGCCCGGACTTTCCTCCCATGCCCCTCGCGGGGATTGAGCGATTACCCGGTCCGCTTCGTCGCCTTATTAAGATCCGAAAATAGTGATTAAAAAAGACCTGAAAGATTGATTGCCCTGTTTACCAGCCTATCGGCATCCGTATTTTTATCGCGCGGTATATTTTTGACGTTAACTTTTTTGAACCCCTGCATGAGATGCACGGCCTGCTCAAAAAGCGGCCTCAATCCTTCGTTCTTTACGCGGTAGGTACCGCCAAGCTGTTCGGCCACCAATTCGCTGTCGAGATAGACATCAACCTCATCGGCACGCAAAAAAAGCGCCTCCTGAAGGCCGTAAATGACTGCGGTATATTCGGCGACATTGTTGGTTGCCGTCCCTATCGACTTTGAAAGTTCCCTGAGCTTTTTGCCCTTGTCATCAAGTATGACAACGCCGATCCCCGCAGGCCCGGGATTTCCCCGCGCGCCGCCGTCGGCATAAACCGTCACCCGTTTCAGGCTTTTACTCATTGCTGTATAATATCCTCGAACAGTTGCCGCATATAACGAGCGATACCTTAAGCCGGGCCTCATTGACAACCTGCGGAGGAAGGTTCATGTTGCAGCCGCCGCAGGCATCGCCCATGACCGGCACGATAGCCGATCCGTCCTTTGCGTGAAGGATACGCTCATACTTTGTAAGCACATCGTTATTAACGCCCTTGATAAATTCAAGGCGTTGGCCCTCATATTTTTTGACCTCCTGTTCCAGGACAATCTTCTTTTCCTGGATCGCTTTTTTTTGAGCCTCGATCTTGTTTTTTTCCTGTTGAAAAAGCGTTTTTTGGGCATTCAGGGCTTTTTCGGCCTTCTCGATATCGTCAAAAAGAAGCAATATTTCCTCTTCGAGAACCGATTTATCGGCCTTTTGGGAGTCGATTTCTTTCTGAAGCGCAGAATATTCCTGATTGGTCTTGAGCTGAAAAAGCTGATTTTGCTGCTTCTTGATAGCTTCTTCTTTAGAGCCGAGTTCCATCTCTTTTTCCTTGCGCTTAAGCTGGAACTTCTTCAGTCTTTCCTCTTCCGCCTTGTATAAATTCTCTTTTTCCTTGATTGCGGCATCCAGCGCCGCTGTCTCCTCGGGTACCATATCAAGGTCACGGTTGATAGTAAAAATTTCCTTGTCAATGGTCTGGAGCTCAACGAGTTTCTTGATCTCATCGGTGTAGTTGATCGTGGACATAGTATAGTAATCTCCTTATCACCGCGGTTGTATCATCCTATTTCGCGCCACAGAAACCAATCTGTGGGAGGCGCTTCGTACGAAGCTCGAACCGATGACCGGTGTAGCAGGCCTAATATTCGAGCGACGTAGAATGGTGGGCACAGAAGGATTCGAACCTTCGACCTCTGCCATGTGAGGGCAGCGCTCTAACCAACTGAGCCATGTGCCCGAGCAAAAAATGCAAAGCACTTTTTGCCGTCCCGCAATCAATGCGTGAGATTTTACAAAGTAAAATCGAACCATGCTTTGATTGCGGGATAAAAACTTATGCTTTATGCTCCGAAAGCTAAACATGGTTCCGATTTCAATCAATGGCTCACATATTCTGATTTTCATAAAAAATCAGAATATGTTCGCGCATTGAAATCGGAACTGGTGGGGCCACATGGACTTGAACCATGAACCCTCTGATTATGAGTCAGATGCTCTAACCGATTGAGCTATGGCCCCGGATGTCCGCGAAGGAGTCGGCTCCGCGACACAAGTACAGAGAATTATAGCATACCCTACCCCATTTGCAAAACAAAAACAGGCCTCCGATTTGCTTTTTTAGTCCTGATCAGGTATATTCTATATGTATTTTTTTGAAAGGAGAAACCATGAATACTAGAATAATCGATGCATCGCGGCTGGCGGATTATCTGAATATAAACCCATCGGTCATTTATGACTGGGTCCGGAAAAATACCATCCCGCATCAAAAGGTCAACAGCACGCCATTTTTTAACCTGGATGATATCGAGCAATGGATAGAACGCTCGAGACACCGGGTCTTCAAATACGATCTTTTCCCGCGTTAACCGGTTTCGAGCGGTCACCGGCAAAAAACAGGGCGGTCCGAATTCGGACCGCCCCTTATGTCGCCGGACTATTCGTCGAGTCTATTTAACAGGCGCAGCTTCAGTCTTCTTGTTTTTCGGCGTAAGCGCTGTACCGCGTTCCTTTACCTGCGCTTTTTCAATTTTTGCTGTTGCGGAACTTTGGCATGCCCCGCCTTTTCCGATGCAGTTTACGCTGTCAGCGCAACCCTGGAAAAAACTTTTCCCAGAGCATTTTCCGCAATTGGCAAATGCCGGCATGATACCGATAACGAACATTGATACGACAACTACTGCCAAGACCTTTCTCATACAATACCCCCTTTTTAAAAACGTTATTATAATTTATACCATAAATTCTACAAAAGTCAACCCTTCGATATGACCCATCATGCTTTTTAATTTATTCTACGTATAAAACCAAACTCTTCAGATATTCGCCTTCGGGATGGTAGATATTAACCGGATGGTCCGGAGCCAGATGATGCCGCTGGAGTATCCTGACATTGCGTTCGGCTTCACGCGAGGCCTGGAACACGACCTGCTGAAAAAGCGTCGCATCGATATGGTATGAACATGAACAGGTAAGAATAATGCCTCCCGGCTGGACACGCTTAATCGCGCTCCGGTTGATGTCTTTATAGCCGCGGCATGCCTTCACGACGTCTGACGCTTTTTTGGCAAAGGCCGGCGGGTCGAGGATAATAAAATCGTATGCGTCATGCGTGACCCGCAAAAACTCGAAAACGTCGGCCTCAAAATACCTGCTGAGGCCCGTATCGCAACTATTGAGCGTGACATTCTCTTTTGCCTGTTGGAGAGCTTCCGCGGAGGTATCGACCGAATCGACGGTCATGGCGCCGCCTTTAAGCGCGCATACGGTGAACGCCCCGGTATATGAAAAACAATTCAATACCCTGCGCCTGCCTGCATAGTCCTTCACCAGTTCGCGCATCTGTCGCTGATCGAAATAAAATCCCGTTTTCTGACTGTCAGTAACCCTGACCAAAAAACGTATCCCGCTCTCCAGTATCTCGACAGGCTCATTCAGCGTGCCGTAAAGGACACCCGTTGAGTCGGACAATCCTTCCTCTGCCCGGCCGGGCATTACGGATTTTTCATATATGCCGATAGGATTCAACTCTTTGCACAGTATCTCGACGATAACTCGTTTAAGCCGTTCCATGCCCAGTGTCGAGACCTGCAGCACGATAAGCCCGTTATACCAATCCGCTATAAGGCCGGGAAGGCCGTCACCTTCGGCATTGATCAGGCGGTACCCGGTAGTCCGCTCGTTAAAAAGCGCCTTTCGAAGCTTGAGTGCGGCCTGAATAGCCCTCCGTATCGAATCTAAGGGCGATGCATCATCGAAATTGATCATGCGCGCCGTGATCGATGTCGCGGGATTAATATAGGCATGCCCCAACAGATCCCCGCTAAAACTTTTAACCGGGACAATGTCCCCGGCCCCGCAACGGGGCATCGCCATGATCGCGCCGGAAAAGATCCAATGGTGATGATTTATGACCGGCTTTTCTTTGCCTTTTTTAAGGATGATCGACGCATGGTCTCGTTCGTTCTTCATTCGCCCCTCGCCAGGTCATAGGTTCTGATGATCGTCCGTAGAGTGCCGTGGCATCCCAGACGCCCGAGCCCGACCTTCGTTACCGTAAATTCGACGGTCTCCTGCGGCACAACCGCGTCGCCCGAACCGACAGTGATATGCGGTGCATAGTCCTCGAAACTCGACGCCATGGGATAGGTCCTGATAAATTCCAGCGTGCCGTCATAGATCTCTTCTCCCTGATCGCGATAGATCATATCGCCGGTCACGTTATAACTGAAATACGGTAAAAGCCCTGTCATAACGGCTTCATGAAGGAACTGGAGCCGCTTGATCTTTTTGATCATAAACCATGCGTGCGGCGTCGTATTGGGGACCGTCGCAAGATGCATGGCAGCAAACTGCTTTGAAATATGGGACAAAGTACCGTCGATCTGCGGCATATCCAGCATATTGAGGCATCCCACGCCAAGGGTAATATGCGGAATACGGTCCGTAGCATTAAGCGTAAGGGGATTGGCATTTTGAGTTGAAAGAACCCGATTGGCCTCGATAGCGCGCTCTGTCATTGTTGTGGGCAGGAGAAGCACTATACCGCAGGCAATATCCTGATTTACGTTTTCCTCAACCATAGAAAAGAATTGTAATAGGCTATCCCAACCCCATGCTCAAAAAACCTTTGAGCTTTTTTGCGCGTATCGGGTGGCGAAGTTTCTTGAGCGCCTTGGCTTCGATCTGCCGTACGCGCTCGCGCGTGACCTTGAAAACCGCACCCACCTCTTCAAGGGTGCGCGGATAACCGTCACCTATGCCGAAGCGGAGCCGTAAAACCTTCTTTTCACGCTCGGTCAGGGTCGATAAGACATCATCCATCTGCTCCTTCAACATCGAATACGCCGTGGCATTAGCCGGTGAAATAGCGCGCTTATCCTCGATAAAATCACCAAAATTGGTATCGCCTTCATCGCCTACCGGCGTTTGAAGCGAGATCGGTTCCTGGGCTATTTTCAATATCCCGCGAACCTTGGAAACGGGTATATGCATGGATTGGGCAATCTCTTCGGGCGTCGGCTCACGGCCGGTCTCCTGCACCAGGACACGCGAAACGCGTATAAGCTTGTTGATCGTTTCCGTCATATGGACCGGGATACGGATGGTCCTCGATTGATCGGCGATCGAGCGGGTTATCGCCTGCCTGATCCACCAGGTTGCATAGGTCGAGAATTTATACCCGCGTTTATATTCAAACTTATCGACCGCCTTCATAAGGCCTATATTACCTTCCTGGATCAGGTCAAGGAACGACAGTCCACGGTTGGTATATTTTTTGGCGATACTCACGACAAGGCGCAGGTTGGCAGCCACCAGCTCTTTCTTGGCCTTCAAAAATCTCGATTCCGAAGACTTCATCTCGTTGAACCATGCGAGCACATAGTCAAACTTTTCACCGAATAATTGTTCGATCGCCTTTTTCCTTTTCAGCAGGGCATTTTTCCTGGCGGCGCTCACGTTACGCGAGGAAAGCGGCTTTTCGAGCTTTTCGACATCGCCATAGATATCCTTGAGGCGGTTGGAAAGGTCCTCAACAACACTGGTCGCCAGGTTGATCTTGAGGAGGATCCGTGTGATCTTCGCCTTGCCGGTGGTTTTCTTGAGTTTCAGGAGAAGCTGGGTCGTCTTCCGCTTTACCGCCACGTACTTTGCTGAAAGGTCGATGTTCAGCAGCTCTTCGAGGCTTATATTTTTTTCGTTTGCCTCGTCAAAAAGCTCGATGACATACCCTTTGACATCCCGCGCCGATAGCACCATGTGGCGGAATTTTTCCTCTGCCGTCTTGATCCTTTCCGCCAGCGTGATCTCCTGCTCGCGCGTCAAAAGCGGTATCTGGCCCATCTGCCTCAAATACATCTTTACCGGGTCATCGGTCTGGGTATAACGGGGCTCGTCCTCAACGCCGTGGGGCTGGGTCATACGGCGGTGCTCGCTGATGCGGGACTCCATATCGTCGGGCTCTTCGGGCGCATCCACCAGACGAATCTTTTCCTCATCGAGTGTCGAGATAACCTCATCGATGTCATCGGAAGAAACAACGTTCTTGGGCAGAATCTCATTGATCTCATCGAAGGTAAGCTGCCCCTTTATCTTACCGATGGCGATCAGGCGGTCCATACCGTCTATTTTCTGATCGTCCTTCTTTGTCTTTTCATCTTTGGCGCCGCGCCTCTTTGTCATTTTATCTTTGGCCATAAATTATCCTCTGGGTACTTTTAATAGTTCGTTGTACTTCGTCATTAATACCGATATCCGCTCGTTATCATGAGCCTCCTCTGCCTGACGTATCTCGGTGCGTAATATCCGGAGGTCTTCGTTAAGGTTCTCGCGCCGGATACTTTGCATGCAATCGTGCATGACCCTGTCCCGGTCGCTGACGGTTTCAAGGACGCCCACGGCCTGTGCAATAACATTTTTCGATTCGTCATCGTTACAGGAAGCAATAAGCTTACTGGGAACGACCTCTTTCCCGTCTTTTACATGGGCTTGTATAATACCGATAATCTTTTTGACGGCGCCATCGCGGAATTCGCCGAAACCGAGTTGCGTGTTCACCGATGAAACCGCGTTAAAATCGTCGAGCATAAATGCCAGGAGCAGGAGTTCGGCCGAGCGAACCTTGTGCTGGGGCGGTATGCGCGTTTCCACCAATGATACGGCATAGGAATAGTCGGTCTTTACTTTTGCGAGCTCTGCCTTAAGCGCCGTTTCGTCAATGGACAGCACCTCCGACAGCTTCCGGACAAAACCCGCTTTCAGTATCTCGTTCGGGATACGGGCAATGGTCGGCAGCATGAGTGTCGCAATGGCCGCCCTGCCCCGGACACCGTTCTTATTGAATTTTGCCGTCAGAAGCCCCATCTTATAGTCAAAGAGATCTTTGGACGAGCGTATCACGTTCTCGAAGGCCTCGGTACCGTTCTGCCGCACAAAGCTGTCCGGGTCGTTGCCTTTGGGCAGCGTCGCGATACGTACGTTCATATCATGCGCGATCAATATATCGAGCCCTCGGAGCGAAGCATCTTCGCCGGCGGCATCAGGGTCAAAAAGTATCACGACAGTCTGGGTAAAACGTTTCAGGAGCTTTATCTGATCGCCGGTAAGCGCTGTCCCGAGCGTTGCCGCGATATTCTTGACCCCGAATTGAAACGGCACAATAAGATCAAGGTATCCCTCGACAATGACCGCATACCCTTTCTCCTTGATGAACCCCTTCGTCTGGTTCAACCCGTAAAGATTGCGGCCTTTGTTGTAGATCGGGGTCTCCGGAGAATTAATATACTTCGGCTCCGCGTTATCGAGGGCCCGCGCGCCGAAACCTATAACCCGGTCACGCATATCGGCTATCGGGAACATGGCACGGTTACGAAAACGGTCGTAATACCCGTTCTTATTTTCCCGCGCCAGAATGAGGCCTGCTTTTTCAACCAGCGCCAGGGTCTCCTTTTCCCGCACGAAAAACGACGACAGGCCGTCCCAGGCATTCGGCGAATAACCGAGCGAAAAAAATTTGATCGAATCGTCCGTGATCCCGCGGCTTTTCAGGTACCGGTAGGCAACGCCGCCGTTCGCGGTTAAAAGATGCTGGTGATAAAATTTTCTGGCCCGGTCGTTAATCCCGAAGAAGGCCTCATAAAGCTCATTCTTTTCACTGTCATCCCCGGAATAACCCTGCGGGAGTTTAATGCCGGTTTTTTCGGATAATAATTTCATCGTCTCGCGGAACGTCAGACGTTCGAACTTCATTAAAAATCCGATGACGTTCCCGCCCTGTCCGCAGCCGAAACAGTGGAAGATCTGTTTATCGTGGCTGACGATAAATGACGGCGTCTTTTCCTGATGAAAAGGGCAGTTTGCCTTATAATTCCGTCCGGCCTTCTTAAGCGGAATCCTTGATGCGACCACTTCGACTATATCGGTCGCATCAAGGATGCGATCGACGATTTCATCACCGAGTAATGCCGTCATATCCTCCGTACCCGTTCGAATCCCGAACAACCGACTATGTTCAGGCGCTCTTTTTTTTCAATAGAATCCAGAAGGAGATTGATCCCCAGCGTATCGCTTGCTATATGCCCCGCAATAATGACATTAATATGCTCTGCCTTGGCATTCTTGTAATGTGCCTCGCTCAAATGCATGCCGATTATAGTCCCCACCCCGGCCTGTGACAACCGGGCAAAGACAGCCTTGGCCCCCTCGGTACCCCCGGTCATGTCGACAAAGATCTTTTCTGCGTCATTGGACTCTTTCCCCGCGATAAGGACAGGCCCTGTGGACCGCCGCATCCCCATCGTATACTCCGGTATGTCTCTCAATATACGAAGAACGTCTTTTATTTTCTTGGGGCGCCGCTTATCAAGGAGCGTTGTCAGATACGTCACGACATGGTTATCCGCCGGCGTATGAACGCACATATACGGGATATCCAAAAGGCGCGCAGCGTCGACGCTCCGGGTATGGTTAACTGCGGACAGGCTGCGCTCGACTTCCTGGATCCTTTCATCGAGCATTGCATCCACAACGACGCGTTTTATTCCCAGGTTAACCAAAAGGTCCTTCTGCAAATACATGACTTCGCTCAGGCTCGACAGGGCATGCCCTTCGGGATGATGAGCCAGCGCAAGATCGACCGTAAGGCCGCGTTCTCTCATACGGTCTGCCAGAAGCAGCTCGGGCGTCTCAATATCGATACCGACGAGTACGGTTTTAACATTATGGCCGGGATCACCGTGCAGTATCCTGGTATCTGCATAGGGATGCCGTAAACGCTCCGTATCGAAACATCTCCGCTCAGCGGACCCAAGGTTTCGATAGGCCTTGCGGCTGCGTTTCATGTCATCGTCAATTTCTTTCCTTGAGCGCGGATCGTTCGCCAAGCCCTGCCGTATCGCTTCCTTATAAAAATCACGTAATTTCATAACCCATCCCCCCCCTGAAACAAGAGAAAATGCCCCCTCCCCGCATATATGCTAATAATAATTTTAATAATATATGGGGTCAAGGCTTACTATCTAAGAAAGCAAAGTATAGCACGGGAAGGATGTTTTGTCAAGGCGAAGGAACTCACTGGTTCCAATTAACATATTGCCTGATCGCAGGCTGGTCCTGCCGCAGGGCAAGCGATTTTTCCCAGCATTTGAGGGCATTTTGCCTGTCCCCCTGGCGAATATAGGCAACACCAAGGTTATTGAGAAAAACGATATCATCGGGGTTGATTGCGAGGGCTTTTTCATAAAGCGTTATAGCCCTGGCATAATCCCCCCGTGAAGAATATACGTTTGCCAGATTGTTTATGGTCTGCACATGATTCGGATCGATCGCGTATGCCTTATCATACATCTCCTGCGCCCTTGCCATATCGTTCCGGCCCTCATACACAACGCCGAGGTTGTTAAAGAGTTTCACCCCCCTCGGCTCATAACGGATCGCGCTGGTGTAAAAAGTGACCGCATCGTAATATTCCCTGTTCCGCTGGATCGTGCCCCAGCCGTAATAAACAATAAGGATGATCAAGAGCGCCGAAAGGGACCGGCGCCCGACTTTAAGCAGCATCGCTGACGCGGCGAGGAAAATGCCTAAGGCCGGGATCTGTATCCAGTTTTCGGCGATAAAGGCATTCAAGGGTATTATAATATTGGATACCGGGAAAAACGTTATCATAAACCATGCCAACCCGAAGGAGACAGGGTCTTTTAAACGGCGTTTTTTCCACACATAGACCGCGCCCAGTACCATTATCACAAGCGATGCCGCGATCGGAAGGCTGAACGATGTTGCCAAAGGTATGGTCCGCTCAAAATGAAGGTCATAGGGCATAGCAAGTATCCTGAGATATACCAAAAGCGACTTTAGCGCCGTAAGTACACAGACCCCGTATCCGGCCTGCGCGGCGATATTATATTGTGTTGTCATAATGCCCTGTAATGCATACGCGCGCATAACCACGTAAACAAACGCGCACATTCCAAGGCATAAGCTTAAGGAAATCCAGCGATGCCTGTTATCAGGCGTCGCCCGCACGAAAAAGGCATAAGCGGTACACCCGAAAACAACGATCGTCAACAAAAGCGCAAATTCCTTTGTGAGTAACGCCAAAAAATAAAAACCCGCCGATAATCCCAGAAAATAATAGCGCGGCCGCGGAGATACTTCCATATACCGCTCGATAAAATACAACGACAAAAGGGCAAAACAGATCACCATCGTATCAGCCCGTCCCGCAATATACGTTACTGCCGAGGTATACAGCGGATGCACACCCAAGAAAAGGGCAGTAAAAAACGCTAGCGCCGTATCGCCGAAAAAACGTCGCACGAGAAGGAACAAGGCAATAACACTCCCCAGGTGGAAAAGGATATTGGTTATATGGTACCCCCGCGGGTCCTTGCCCCAGAGAAAATGATCGGGCACATACGAAACCTCGAGTAGCGGGCGGTAATAATTTCCGCCCGTCTTATCGAGCCGGTTGAAACCCGTGGCAAATATCACGGGGATATTTTTAAAACTTTTGATATAGGGATTTGAGACGATCTGCGTTTCATCGTCATAAAGGAAAACGCCTTTAAGGGATGAAGCATAGACCGCGATAACGGCGGCGATCAGGACGAAGAGACATACGAAAACGGCTGTTTTATTTTTCACGTCGGCTTTATTATATCAGGAAAAAGAAAAAAAGTCAGCACACACCGGCAATCCGGCTCCGGTCAATCTCCGTAATAACAACGGGGACGATATGATGTATCGCGGATCTCGGTGCTTTGAAAAAGACTTTTACATAGGTGTCGGTATAGCCGGACAAAGCGCCTGTCCCGGTTTCAGGCCTTGATTCAACCAATACCATCTCTTTTTTTCCCCGTAACCCTTCCGCAAATTTTAAAGCCAGTTCGCGGCCAAGCGATGTCAGCTGTTTTTGCCTCTCCTTGACATCCCCGGCGGTGGCTGCTTTTTTGAAAGAGGCGGCAGCTGTCCCCTGCCGCCGGGAATAGGAAAAAACATGAATACGTGAGGGCGCAAGTTCTTTTACAAAAGCACAGGTCCTTGCGAATGAGGCCGCATCCTCTCCCGGGAACCCGACGATCACATCGGTGGTAAACGCAATACCGGGTATCGCCTTCCGGGACCGGCCGATCATTTTTTTAAAATCATCCGTCGTATACGGCCTGTTCATGAGCCGCAGGATGTTATCATCCCCGCTTTGAAGCGGGATATGCAGATGACGGCATATCTTAGGCGATGACGCCATAAGGTCGATGAGGCATTGTGTAACATAGTGCGGCTCGATAGAGCTCAACCGTATTCTGAAATCTCCTTCGATGCCCGCCAGATGACGTAAAAGGTCGGCAATAGACTGCCGGGGCGACAAATCCCTGCCCCATGCGCCCAGGCATATACCGGCCAATACGATCTCCCTCGACCCCTCACCGATGAATTCTCTTATCTCGGCCATGATCTCATCGAATCCCCGTGACCTCGAAAGCCCGCGGACCAACGGCACCTTGCAATACGAGCACCGGTTATCGCACCCGTCCTGGATCTTGATAAAGGACCGATCGCGGTCATGATGAAGGCTATGGCAATACTTCTCGTTGTCCTTTATCACCGAAAACTCGCCTGACAATATATCGGCGATCGATATCTTCTCCGCATTCCTCACTAAAAGACCGACGCCGGGTATACCGGCAAGCGTTTTCCGGTCTTCATCCGATTCGGCATAACAGCCGGTAACAACGATGCGGCCATGCGGATTTTGCCGGTAAAAGCCCCTGACGATCCTGCGAACGTCACGGTCTGCCTTATGGGTTACGGTGCAGGAATTGACGATATAGATATCGGCGCGTTCGCCGGCACGCACGCCGGAAAATCCCGCTTCGGTAAGCTGCCTTTTGATCAGCGCTTCTTCATACTGATTTACTTTACAGCCGACGGTCTTTATATAAAAGGTCGGCCGCTTACGTGAATTCATAGTTTATACACGAAAGGACATAGAGTCCCGCCGTATCGCTTTTAAGAACACGCTGCCCGAGGGAAACATACTGCGCCTTGAGTGTGGAGCGCATAAGCGCGATCTCGGCTGGAGAAAAGTCCCCTTCAGGGCCGATAAAAACCATTATGTGTCCGCGTCCGGCTTCTTTAAGCGCCTTCTTAAGCGGGACGGTATCGTCGGAAAGATATGCCACGAAACAATGGTCATACGTCTCGGCAGCCGCTACGGCCTCCTTGAAAAGAACGACCGGTTGTATCACCGGCAGTCCGGTCCTGCCGCATTGTTTTGCCGCCTCACGCGACAGAGCGGCCCAGCGTTCTACCTTCACGTGGCGGTCTCGCTCGTTAAACCGGACGATCGTCCGGTCGGTCACTATCGGCAGGATCCCGGCAACCCCGAGTTCGGTCGCCTTTTCCACGATATAATCCATTTTTTCTTTTTTTGGAATAGCCTGCGCCAGTGTCACGAGCGGCAGGTCCTCGGCCCGGACATGCCTTGTTTCTATTACGTCAACGGCCACGGCCTTAGGAGAGATCCCTTTTATACGTCCCCGGTATTCGCTCCCGGTACCGTCAAAAATAACCACCTCGTCCCCAACGCCGAGCCTCATGACCTTCACGATGTGTTTAGCCTCGGACCCGCCGACGGTAATGGTCTTTCCCCGGACATTTTCTTTCGGCACATAAAATCTCGACATCAGTTTACGTCTCCGCTTACGATACGCTGGATACCATCGCCCGTTGTTTTGAGCACAAGTGCCCCCTCTTCGTCGATATCGACCGCCGTCCCCTCATGCACCGCTATGTGCGAGACTACCCTCACCTTTTTCCCTATCGTTGCCGAGAGCGCTATGACACGACCCCGCGCGTCACGGAACCCCTTTTCTCTGAACGATCGATATTCGCGGTCCAGGTTGCGTATCAACGCGCGGCAGATATCCAGGCGCATGACACGCTCGCCGGTCTCTTCCTTAAGCGACGTCGCGCTCGACGGAAGGCTGCGCCCGGCGGTATTCACATTGACCCCGATCCCGACGACCACAAAGGCGATCCGGTCGGTCTCCGCCTTCATCTCGGTCAGTATCCCGGCCACTTTTTTCCCGTTTATCACGATATCGTTCGGCCATTTGATCCGGGGGACGATACCGGTTACTTCTTTGACGGCATCGACCACACTCAAGGCCGTTACCAGCGTAAACTCCTGTATCTCATTGGGCGCTATCGTCGGCTTTATGATACATGAAAGATAGATGCCGCCCGGCGGCGATACCCACGGTCGCCCAAGCCGCCCCTTGCCGTTTTCCTGTTGTTCGGCAATGACAACCGTCCCCTCAGGCGCCCCCTGCTCGGCGAGCGTATACGCAAGCGTGTTGGTCGATCCTGTTTTCGTATAGGTATAAATCGTCTGTCCGATCACGACGGTGTCGAGCTCGTATAATATCTCATCGGGCAGCATCTTGTCCGGGATGCCTTTAAGGCGATACCCCAGATGGGGCACGGCCTCGATGTCATAGCCGATATCGCGCAGCTTTTCGCAATGTTTCCACACCGCCGCACGCGTACATCCAAGGATATCGCTGATATCTTCGCCCGAAAGGAAAACCCCGGTATTTTTTTTAAATAACTCTATGATCTTTGTATCGATATCGGCCTTTGCCATGATATGTTATATCCCGAGCTGCTTTTTGAGGACCCTGATCTTTTCCCTAAGCTCGATCGCCTTCTCGAACGCCAGATTCCGCGCGGCTTCTTTCATCTCTTCTTCAAGGTCCGAAAGAACGGTCATCGCATCAAACTCGTCATGCGTCTCGCCGGCGGCATCGGCAACGACATCCTGCGCTTTTTTAAACATCTCGATACCTTCGCGTATCGCTTTTTTCACCGTTGTAGGGGTAATGTTGTGTTTTTCGTTATAGTCTGACTGGAACGCGCGACGGCGGTTCATTTCGTCGATGGCCTTTTTCATAGACTCGGTCATCGTATCGGCGTACATGATCACGACGCCGTTGACATTACGGGCGGCACGGCCGGCAACCTGTATCAGTGACGTGACACTCCGTAAAAACCCCTCTTTGTCGGCGTCCAGGACCGCAACAAGAGAAACCTCAGGCAGGTCCAGCCCTTCACGTAAGAGGTTGATCCCGACCAGGCAGTCGAATTTTTTAAGCCTCAAGTCTCTCAGTATCTCGACACGTTCGATGGCGCCGATCTCTGAATGTATATATTTTACGTTTATGCCCAAGTCCTGCAAATAACGGGTAAGGTCTTCGGCAAGGCGCTTGGTCAGGGTTGTGACAAGGACACGTTCTTTCAGCCCGGCCCGTTTTTTGACCTCTTCGATCAGGTCTGTTATCTGACCGCGCGTCGGCCTTACGGTAACCGGCGGGTCGATGATACCGGTAGGTCTTATGAACTGTTCGACCACGCCTTGCGACAATCCGACTTCATACGGTGTCGGCGTAGCAGAAACGAACACGATCTGTTTGACCAATTCCATAAATTCATCGAATTTCAAGGGTCTATTATCCAGCGCTGACGGCAGACGAAAACCGTACTCCACCAGCGTTTCTTTACGCGCCCGGTCGCCGTTATACATCCCGCGCACTTGAGGCAGCGTCACGTGCGATTCGTCGATAACGCATAAAAAATCATCGGGAAAATAATCCAGGAGGCAATAGGGCCTGGAGCCGGCCGGCCGCCCCGCTATCGGGCGGGAATAGTTCTCGATGCCGTTACAATATCCGACCTCACGCATCATCTCGATATCGTACTTGGTCCTGGATGACAGACGCTCAGCCTCAAGAAGTTTTCCCTCTTCCCTGAACTTCGCGAGCTGACCTTCCAGTTCCTCTTCGATCCGTTTGATCGCGGCCTCCATCTTCGCGGGTGTCGTAACAAAATGTTTGGCCGGATACACGGTGATCTTCCCATGGTCCGTTATAACGTCGCCGGTCAGCGGATTCACCTCGCGGATCCGCTCGATCGTATCAAAGGCGAATTCCATGCGGAACGCAGTCTGTCGGTATGCCGGGAATATTTCAACGGTATCTCCGCGGACACGGAATTTACCGCGCTTAAAATCGTAATCATTGCGCTCATAATAAATATCGATCAGTTTTTTAAGCGCTTCATCGCGGGACATCCGCTCCCCTGCCGACGCCGTAAACAGCATCTCCCCGTACTCTTCGGGGGATCCCAATCCGTATATACACGATACGCTGGCAACAACGATGACATCCTGCCGCGACATAAGCGAGCTCGTTGCCGACAGGCGAAGGCGATCGATATTATCGTTGATCGACGCGTCTTTTTCTATATAGACATCAGTCTGCGGGATATACGCCTCGGGCTGGTAATAATCATAGTAGCTGACGAAATATTCTACCGCGTTCTCCGGAAAAAAATCCTTGAACTCGGTATAAAGCTGAGCCGCGAGGGTCTTATTATGGGAGATCACCAGCGTCGGTTTCGCGATCTTTTCGATGACATGCGCCATGGTAAAGGTCTTGCCGCTCCCGGTCACGCCAAGGAGAGTCTGAAAACGCTTGCCGGCGCTGATAGCGTTTACGAGTTTCCCGATCGCGGCCGGCTGATCGCCCTGGGGCTTGTAGTCGCTAATAAGGTGAAATATTGGCATAAGATTAACGGATAGCGGATAGCAGTTAGCGGATAGCGGTTAGGATATCGCCATTATAGACGAGATTGACTAACCGCTAACTGCTATCCGCTAAATGATGTCCAGCGAAAAATCGATTCCACGCACACTATCGGTAATCGCTCCTATCGAGATGGTATCCACGCCTGTCTTCGCGTACTGTTCGATGTTATCGAGCGTTATGCCGCCGGATGCCTCCAATACAGGCACCGTACGGTTCTTCTCATTTCGCAGCCCGACAGCCTTCCGGATGTCATCGACACTCATATTGTCCAGCATAATAATGTCCGGTCTTCCTTCAAGGACACACCTGAAATCCGCGAGGTTGTCGACCTCTACTTCGATCGTCACGTTTTTGGTGACGTTACGGCGAAGCGCGTTTACATTAATTTTCTTTCCGCACACCGCCAGATGATTGTCTTTGACCATAATCATGCCGCCGAGATCCATACGGTGATTGTATCCGCCGCCGACGGTAACGGCATATTTCTCCAGGTACCGTAAAAGCGGCAGTGTCTTACGCGTATCAAGGACCTTTACCCCATATGTACCGGCAATATCCGCGTATTTACGGACTTCAGTCGCTATCCCGCTCAAGAACGACATAAAATTAAGGGCTGTCCGCTCGCCGGTCAAAATACCCCGGGCCGGCCCTTCGATAAGCGCGATCTCTTCCTCCGGATGGACTTTATCGCCGTCAAAGGCCTGGGGTTTGAATCTGATGCTATAATCGAGGCATGAGAATACCCATTCGGCGATCTGGATGCCGGCAAGCACACACTCTTCGCGGGCGATAATAATCCCTTTAATGCTTTTTGTTTTCGGCACCATGGTCATGGTCGTAATATCGCCGCTGCCGATATCTTCTTTAAGCGCAGCCTTTATGATGCGTATGACCCTTGCCTTATCAAACATGAGCCCCTTCTTCGACCAGGCATAATTCTCTTAGATGCCTGATCTCGTTCTTATCAAGCTGACGGAACTTTCCGGCAGACAAGCCTTCGCTGGTAATACCGGCATCCGAGGTCCTGCGCAGGCGGATCACATGGCACCCGATCATCTCCATCATCCGCCTGATCTGCCGTTTCTTGCCTTCCCGCAGGATCACCTTGACATACATCTTATCCTTGCGCCGTTCCATGACCGTTATCTTGCACCGCCGTGTGCGGCTGCCGTCCATAAAGACGCCGCGCTCAAGCCTCGTTATGGCCTCGTGCGATGCTATCCCTTTTACCTCGGCCACGTATATCTTTTCGACCCCGAAACGCGGATGCGAAAGCTTGTGCGCCAATTCACCGTCGTTCGTCAGGATCAGCACCCCTTCGGTGTCCCGGTCAAGTCTGCCGACCGGATAGATGCGGAATCTGGTGCGCGGGATAAGGTCGAGGACCGTTTTTCTTCCCCGCTCATCGGACACTGTCGTCACGAAACCGCGCGGTTTATTGATGACATAGTAGACCTTAATTTCATCACGGAGCCTGCGGCCGTCCACCTCGATCGTATCCTTGTCCCTATCGCACTGGATGCCTTTTTCGGTGACCGGGACACCGTTTACACGCACACGGCCTGCGGCGATTATTACCGCCGCATTCCGCCGGGACGCGATCCCTGCGTGAGCGAGGATGACTTGAAGACGTTTCAGCATGTTATGTTAATGATGTTAAGTTGTTGCGAAGACCGGTTATTTCCTGTTCAAAATCCAGTTTGCGCTTCCGTTCGCTTTCGACGACGTCCTGAGGGGCTTTCTGAACAAAGTTCTGGTTCGCCAGTTTCTGTTCGATGCCGGACAGACAGCGCGTGACCTCGTCAATGCGGGCCAGGAGGCGCTTCTTTTCCTTCTCGATATCGATAACGCCCCCGAGGCACACGAAAAACTCGATATCCCGTATGACACCTACGGCCGACTGCGCGGGCTTTTCTATTGCGGTGCCGACCTTCATATCGCCGACCCGGGCAAGCCGCTTGATGTACGAAGCGTTCGTCTCGAGGGTTTTCCGGTCATCGTCTTTCTGCACCTTCACGGCGATCGTCACATATTTCGCGGGCGCGATCGCCCACGAAGAGCGGCAATTACGGACCGACTGGATGATGTCGATAAGGAGGGCCATCTGACAGTCGATCTTTTTCGCAACGAATGCCTTCTGGAAATGCGGCCAGGGCGCCAGCATAATAGATTCCTTATCGTGCTCGCGGGGAAGCTTCTGCCATATAGTCTCGGTAATGAACGGCATGATCGGATGCAGCACCCTGAGGCTTTTTTCCAGGACCTTATAGAGGGTCATCTGCGTATGCGGTTCGTTAATGGATATCTTGGCAAGTTCAAGATACCAGTCGCAATATTCGTGCCAGAGAAAATCATAGATCCTGTTCGCGGCATCGTTGATCCGGTATTTTTCCAGTGCCCTGGTAAATTCCTGAAGGGCCTGATAAAAACGGCTTAATATCCACCGGTCGGCGAGCGACAACGACGGGTCTTTTGCCGTCTGGCAGAGGTCCTTTTTGACCATGTCCCCGTTCAGGTTCATGAGGACAAAACGCGATGCGTTCCATAACTTATTGGCGAAATTGCGGCCGAGCTCGAATTTTTGTTTCGAAAGATACACGTCCTGCCCCTGGGCGGTTATCGAGATAATGCTGAAGCGGAGAGCATCGCTCCCGAAATCCTTGATTATCTCAAGCGGATCGATGGTATTCCCCAGCGATTTCGACATCTTCGTGCCCGTATCATCGCGCACGGTGCCGTGAATATAGACGTCCTTAAAAGGCACTGCCTTACGGAATTCCATACCTGCCATGATCATACGCGCAACCCAGAAGAAAATGATCTCCTGCGCCGTGACCAGGGTAGCGGTCGGATAAAAATAATTGAGCTCTTTCGTTTCCTGCGGCCAGCCGAGCGTCGAGAACGGCCAGAGCCACGAACTGAACCAGGTATCGAGGACATCAGGGTCCTGCGTTATTTCAGTCGAGCCGCAGGACGGGCACTTCTCCGGTTTCACCTTTGATACGATAATAGATTTCGACGGATCCGAGCATTTTCCGCAATAGTATACCGGTATCCGGTGCCCCCACCATATCTGGCGCGAGATGCACCAGTCACGGATATTTTCCATCCAGTTCAGGTAAACCTTGGTCCATCGTTTCGGATAAAACTTTATCTCGCCCTTTTTGACTGCGGTTAGAGCCGGCCCGGCGAGCGGTTTCATGCGCACGAACCACTGCGGGGACAGCCGCGGTTCGACCATCGTGTGGCAGCGGTAGCAATGGCCTACTGCATGACGGTGCGGCTCGGATCTGACAAAAAGCTTGCGTTGTTTCAACGCTTCGATGACCGCCTCACGCGCCTCGAAACGGTCCATACCGTCAAAATCAAGGCCCGGCAGGTTGATCGTCGCATCGTCACGCATGATATTGATCGCCTCGAGCTTATGCTCCCGCGCAAGTTCGAAATCGACCGGGTCATGCGCCGGGGTTACCTTAAGCGCGCCGGTCCCGAATTTTATGTCGACCTTCTTGTCGAAAATGACCTTCAGTTCACGGTTAACGATCGGCCACACCACGACCGCATCTTTCAAATGCTTGTAACGTTTATCTTTCGGATTGACGCAAATCGCGACATCGCCGAGCATGGTCTCCGGCCGCGTCGTCGCAACGGTGACATGCTTATCGCTATTTTTTACCGGATAGTTAATGTAATACAGCATCCCGTCGACATCCCGGTGTTCGGCCTCTTCATCGCTTAACGCGGTCTTACAGCGCGGGCACCAGTTGATGATATAGTTCCCCCGATAAATAAGTCCTTTTTCGTACAGCCGCACGAAGACCTCTTTGACGGCCTCGGAAAGCCCCTCGTCCATCGTAAATCTGGTCCGCTCCCAATCGCAGGAGCACCCCAATTTTTTAAGCTGGTTTATGATCGTCGTGCCGTAATCGTTGCGCCATTTCCAGACTTCTTCGAGAAATTTTTCGCGGCCGAGGGCATCCTTCTTCGTGCCCTTTTTCATAAGGTTTTTCTCGACGACGTTCTGGGTCGCGATACCTGCATGGTCAGTGCCCGGCATCCACAGGGCCTCTAAGCCGCTCATCCTTTTAAAGCGGATCAGGATATCCTGGATGGTATTATTAAGCGCATGCCCCATATGAAGGATACCGGTGATGTTGGGCGGAGGGATGACGATACAGTACGGTTTCTTTGCCTGATCAGGTTCCGCGTGAAAGAAGCGTTTCTCTTCCCATAATTTATATACACGGTCCTCTATTTCGTGAGGATCATATGTCGTAGGCAGTTCTGGCATAGTAGGTACTATTTTTTCTTCCCGGACCCCTTGAGGAGTTTATACTCGACGGAATCGACCAGCGCGATCCAACTGGCCTCTATGATGTTCTCGGAAACGCCGATGGTCCACCATGACTCGTTTTTATCCTGCGATTGGACAAGGACCCGCACCTTGGCTGCAGTGCCGGCCTTTTCGTCCAGGACACGCACCTTGAAATCGGAAAGATGCATTTCTGAAAGCGCAGGATAAAAGTCCTTGAGCGCCTTCCTGAGCGCGCTATCAAGGGCGTTAACAGGGCCGTCGCCGGTGGATGCCGTATGTTCCATCGTCTTTCCGACCTTGATCTTGATAACGGCCTCGGAGGTCATCGAATGTTTTTCCTTCTTCTCGATAATAACACGGAAATCGACAAGCTTGAAAAAATCCCTGAATTCATGCATTGCCCTGCGCATAAAGAGTTCCAGCGACGCCTCAGCCGACTCGAAATGGTAGCCCTCATGTTCAAGTTTCTGGAGCGTTTTCAATATTTTCTGCCCGTCGGCCTTGGCCGGATCGAGGCCGAGATTCATCTCTTCAGCCTTTTTGGCAATGCCTGATTTCCCCGAATGCTCGGAAACGATAAGGCGCCTGCGATTGCCGACACGGTCAGGATCGATATGCTCATACGAGCGCGAATTCTTTAAGATAGCATTGATGTGCACGCCGGCCTTATGGGCAAACGCCCTCCTGCCGACGAACGGCTGATTATCCTCCTGCTTCATATTGCTGATCTCAGCGACAAAATGCGAAAGCTCGGTCAGGTCCTTAAGAGCTATATCCGTTATGCAGTCCACCCCCATCTTGAGTTTCAGGTTCGCGATGATCGAGATAAGGTTGGCATTCCCGCATCGCTCGCCGTAACCGTTTATGGTGCCCTGGATATGGGACGCGCCGGCCTGTACCGCAGCGACGGAGTTAGCCACGGCCATTTCCGAATCATTGTGCATATGGATACCGACCGGGACGCGGATCACCTTGACCACTTCCTCAACCGCATCGAAGACCTGAGAAGTAAGGGTGCCTCCGTTGGTGTCGCACAGGACGATCCGCTCTGCGCCGCCCTGTTGGGCAGCCAAGAGGCACTTGACCGCATATTCTTTGTTGTCCTTAAATCCGTCAAAAAAATGTTCCGCATCAAAAATGACGAACCTTCCCTTAGAGCGCAAGAATCTGAGAGAATCTTCAATCATCCGCAGATTTTCGTCGGAAGAGGTCTTTAAGACCTCATGCACATGCAGGTCCCATGTCTTACCGAATATCGTAATGACCTCGGCCTCGGAGGCTAAAAGCCCCTGAAGCACCTTGTCCTGGCTGCTTTTGGTATCCGCCCTGCGCGTCGAGCCGAAGGCCGCGATCTTTGCGTTCTTAAGGTCATACTCCCTGATACGTTTAAAAAAGGCCACGTCCTTGGGATTGACCCCCGGCCATCCGCCTTCGATATAACGGATGCCGATCTCGTCGAGTTTCTGGGCGATCCGCATCTTATCGTGGACTGAAAAGGAAATACCTTCGGTCTGCGCGCCGTCCCGCAATGTCGTATCATACAGCTCAATATAATTCATGGTTTCATCCTCTAGGATTTTTTCCCCAGATCAAACGCCTTATGCAGCGCCTTGACCGCCTTCTCGCCGTTCGTCTTTTTGATAACGCACGATATCTTGATCTCGCTGGTAGAGATCATATCGATATTGATGCCTTCGTCGGCGAGGGTCTTGAACATAGTCGCCGCCACGCCCGAATGGCTGCGCATGCCGATACCGATAGCCGATACCTTTGCCATCTCCTCATCGTACGTAACCCCGTGGGCGCCTATCTCCCCGGAGACCTTGTTGGCGACCTTAAGCGTCTTCGCCAATTCGTCCCTGGGCACCGTGAACGACACATCGGTCGCGCCGGTACGCGAAACGTTCTGGATGATCATGTCGACGTTGATATTAGCCTCGCCCAGCATCTCGAAGATCTTCGCGGCCGAACCCGGTTTATCGGGGACATCGCATACCGTCACCTTTGCCTCGTTTTTCGTTAACGTAATACCGCTTACCAGAACATTTTCCATGGCCCGTACCTCCTTAGAAATAATAGTGCCTTCGGTCTCGTGAAAGGTCCCCCTGACATGGATCCTGACACCGAATTTACTTGCCGCCTCGATGCTGCGGGCCTGAAGGACCTGCGCGCCTGAAGAGGCCATCTCAAGCATCTCTTCATAACTTATCTGGTCGATCTTTCGGGCATCCTTGACGATACGCGGGTCGGCGGTATAGACGCCGTCGACATCGGTATTCATTTCGCACTCTTGAGCCTTCAGCACGGCAGCCAGCGCAACCGCCGTTATGTTGGAACCGCCGCGGCCGAGGGTCGTTATCTCCTGATCCTCGGTAATGCCCTGAAATCCTGCCACGATCACGATCCGGTCCTTTTCAAGTTCCTTGAGAATGCGCTTGGCATCAACGCCTTGTATGCGCGCCTTGGTATGGGCGCGATCCGTCATAATGCCGACCTGCGCCCCGGTAAACGATATAGCCTCTTCGCCGATTTTCTGGATGGCCATCGCAAGGAGGGCGCTCGAAACCTGTTCGCCGGTCGCCATCAGCATATCGAGTTCCCGCTCGGGAGGTTCGTCGGTTATCCGGTTCGCCAGCGCAATAAGCTCATCCGTGGTATCGCCGAGCGCGCTCACGACTACGACAACCTTATACCCATTCTTTTTTGTTTTAACGACACGCTCTGCAACGTGCATAATGCGCTCAACGTTCGCAACGCTCGTTCCGCCGTATTTCTGAACAATTATATCTCCCCGCATCGCTCTCCTACTTTTTCCCTTCGTCCAGGTTGATCAGATATCTCATCAGCTGCCAGCCGTGCGTTAACGAAAATTCGCTCTCGCGTGCGGCTATTTCGTTGAATGCCCGGGCCTTCCCTGCAGCAATGTCCTTGCCGCAGACAGCAAAGGGTACCGGCTCATCGGTATGCGACTTCACACTCACCGGCGTGGCATGGTCAGGCAGGACCATGAGACGGAAATCGCTGCGGTCCTTTATCTCTTCCCATATCGTGCCGACCACCAGCCGGTCAAAATTTTCTATCGCGGTTATCTTCGCGCGCACATCGCCGTTATGCCCGGCCTCATCCGGAGCCTCGACATGCACAAAGACAAAATCCTTGTTTTTCAACGCATCGAGCGCAAAGTCCGCCTTTCCTTTAAAATTGGTATCGTAATAACCGGTCACCCCGGGAACTTTGACGATATCGAGCCATGTAAGTTTTCCTATGCCGTTTATCAGATCGACCGCAGAGATAACGGCGCCTGCTACGCCGAAAACCTCTTTAAAAAGCTGCATTGCCGGATGTACACCCTGCCCCCAGAACCAGGCCATCGTTGCAGGATTTTCGGCCAGGTCGATCCTGACCTTATTGACATCATGATTCTCAAAGACTTTCTTCGAGCGCTCCATAAGATCCATGATACCGCCGGCACTCTTGCCGTGAGGAAGGTATTTTGTTATATCCTTGCCGGCGATATCATGCGGCGGTGTGCATTTGACCTTGCACAGGCCGTCGGCTTCTTTTTGAGAAGCGGCCTTCATCACCATCAGATGGCGATAACTTATACCGGGATAAAACCTGACCGTTTCGGATCCCAATTGTTTTTCGAGCTCGTTTATAAGTATCTGGCTTTCCTTGGTCTTGATATGTCCGGCGCTGTAATCGACCATCTTGTTATCGCTCACGGTCACCGTATTACAGCGGAACGCAACCTCATTCGCGCCAAGCGTTACCCCGAGGTTAGCCGCTTCAAGAGGTCCGCGGCCCTTGTAGTAGACGCGCGGGTCATACCCCAGGATCGAAAGAGCCGCGACATCGCTGCCGGGCGTCATCCCGGGCGGGATCGTCGTAACAAGCCCTATGGCGCCGCTGGCGACCACTTTGTCCATGAAGGTCGTATTCGCCACCTCAAGCACGGTCTTATTATTAAGTTCCTTGATCGGACGGTCAGCCATGCCATCGCCGACAAGCAATATGTACTTCATTCGATTTTGATCTCCTTTAAAACCGCATCATACCTCGCATCAATAACCTTTGGTTTTCTTATGGTCGCTATCGCACGGTCCGGGTCCTTGAGCCCGTGGCCGGTCAGTATGCACACAACTTGCGCCCCCCTTTTAAAATATCCTGTCCTGGCCTTTTTGAGCACGCCGGCAACGCTTGCCGCTGACGCAGGTTCGACAAAAACCCCTTCTTTGGACGCAAGTATTTTATAGGCGCTGAGAATATCATTGTCGGTTACCTTATCGATTAGACCGCCGGACTCATCGCGCGCCGCTTCGGCCTTTTCCCAGCTTGCCGGATTACCGATCTTGATAGCGGTGGCGATGGTCTTGGGTTTTTTCACGACCGCGCCGCGCACTATCGGCGCCGCACCCGCTGCCTGGAAACCGACCATAATAGGTAAAGCCCTGATTTTCCCGTCAGCCTTGTATTCTTTATAACCTTTCCAATACGCGGTAATGTTCCCCGCATTGCCGACAGGTATGGCATGGTATTCCGGCGCCTTGCCCAACACATCGCATATCTCGAACGATCCGGTTTTTTGTCCTTCGATCCTATACGGGTTGATCGAGTTCACCAGTGTGATGGGAAACTTATCTGTAATTTCCCGCACCAGTTTCAATGCCTCATCAAAGTTGCCCCGCACCGCAAGTACCGTGGCGCCGTGTATCATGGCCTGAGCAAGTTTTCCCAGCGCGATCGAACCTTCGGGTATCAGGACGATACATTGTATGCCGGCACGGGCGCAATAGGCCGCGGCTGACGCCGAGGTATTGCCGGTCGAGGCGCACATGACAGCCCTGGCGCCTTCTTCGACAGCCTTCGAAATGGCCATAGTCATCCCGCGGTCCTTGAATGACCCTGTCGGATTAAGGCCTTCATATTTTAAATAGACGGTAACCCTGTTACCGACCAGCCGAGAAAGATAGTCCGCTTTAATAAGCGGGGTATTGCCCTCGTTCAGAGAAATGATCGGCGTCTTTTCGGTCACCGGCAAATACTGTCTGTAGCGCTCGATTATCCCCATAGGACCACCTCGATATTTTTTCTATTTTTCGATCCTGATCCTGACCGTTTTTGCTTTTACCATCGGCAGCCGGTCGATCACCTTAAGAGCCTTATTCATCGCGGATTCTTTTGCCTCATGCGTCAGCATAACGATCGGCACTGCCTGGCCCTGTTTCCTCGCTATCTGTGAAACAGTCGCAATACTTATTTTATTCCGCGCCAATATGCTCGAGACAGCGGCTAAGACACCCGGCTCGTCGATCGTCAGGAACCTGAGATAATAGCGGCTTACCAGATCGCCTATGTCCGCTATCTTAAGGATACCCTCGGTCTTCCGGATCCTGAAGGGGCTGCTGGTGCCGGAAAGTCCGATATTACGACTGATATCCATGATATCGCTGATAACGGAACTGGCAGCAGGCGTGCGGCCCGCGCCTTTACCATACAGCATCGATTCGCCGATCATATCGCCTTTTATAAATACCGCGTTATCTTCTCCTTTTACCGAGGTAATAAGATGATCGGCCGGGACCAAGGTAGGATGCACGCGTAGTTCCAGAGAATTCGAGATCCGTTTGCCGACAGCCAAAAGTTTAATGTCATATCCCCAGTCCTTGGCGTATATCATATCCTGGAGATCAAGCTGTCTGATACCCTCGACATAGACCTCGCCGGGTTTGACGAATTTCCCGAATGCCAGCATCGCCAGGATGCAAAGCTTGTGGCAGGCATCGCCGCCGTCAATATCAAGCTTCGGATTTGCCTCGGCTAATCCGCGCGCCTGGGCTTCCTTCAATGCATCTTTCATCGAGCAATGGTGTAGAGCCATGCGGCTTAAGATGAAGTTGGACGTGCCGTTCACAATGCCGTACAGAAGCTGTATCGAATTGGCCGAAAAGCTTTCATTCAAGATTTTTATGACAGGAACTGCGCCGCAGACGCTTGCCTCGAAACCGATCGAGCATCCCAGTTGTTCGGCTATCTCGAAAAGTTCCTTACCGTACGAAGCAATAAGCGCCTTATTCGCGGTAACGATGTGTTTACCGTTACAGAGGGCGCCGATAATAATATCGTTGGCCGGTTGTATGCCGCCGATAAGTTCGACCAGGATATCGATATTGACATCGTCGATAACCTCGCGGGCGTCGGAAGCGATAAGGCCCTGCGGGATATGAAGGTCCCGGGCCTTTCTTGTATCGCTATCGAACACCTTGACGACCGAGACAGCTATCCCGGCCTTATCCGAGATAATCGCCTGTTTATCGATCAAGGTCCGGACAACTCCGCCGCCGACGGTCCCGAGGCCGATGATGCCCACATTGACTTTTTTCATGGTGCTCCTTTTATGTCCCGAAATCAGAGCATGGTCACGATTTCTTCGAAATCGTGACGCATTGATTTCGCGACGATTTTTCCTGAGTTTATATCCGGAAAAATCTGGTCGGGGCGAGCGGACTTGAACCGCTGACCTCTTGCACCCCAAGCAAGTGCTCTAGCCAAACTGAGCCACGCCCCGTTACAAAATCGTTACCTTTTCTATTCTCTTTTCAGCGCCCGCGTCATCAGATCCCGCACCGCGTCCTTCGGGTTCTTCCCCTCGTAAATGACCTTATATATCTCCGCGGTTATCGGCATCTCGATCCCGCAGCGCTTCGCAAGTTTATATGCCGCTTTCGTTGTCGCGACACCTTCAACAACCATGCTCGTTTCAGCCAGAACCTCTTTGACGCTCCTGCCCTTCCCGATGGCCTCGCCGAACGAACGGTTACGGGAATGGGTGCTCATACACGTCGTCGCGAGGTCCCCGACACCGGTAAGGCCCATGAAGGTCTCCGGCCGCGCCCCTCGTTTAATGCCGAGACGCGATATTTCAACAAGCCCCCGCGTCAGTATCGCAGACTTGGTATTCGTCCCGAACCCCATGCCGTCGGAAATACCTGCGGCAATAGCGATAATATTCTTGAGCGCTCCGCCGAGTTCGACACCGACGATATCGTCCGACGTGTAGACCCTGAACCTCTCGCTCGAAAATAACGCCTGAAGCTCCAGCGCCAGGGCCCTGTCATGCGATGCGATAACGCATGTCGTCGGTATTCC